>JBIKWH010000063.1:0-8331 GCA_044356435.1 Vicinamibacterales bacterium | reverse complement strand
GTGACCGGAATACCCGCCAGCCCCGCCGCGGCGATCGACGTGCTGACGCCGGGCACGACCTCGAAGGGCACCCCGGCCTCCGCGAGGGCGATAGCTTCCTCCGCCCCGCGCCCGAACACGAATGGGTCGCCGGCCTTCAAGCGGACCACGCGCTTGCCCCGCTTCGCCGACCTGATCAGCAGGCCGTGAATCGTCTCCTGGCACACGCCGCGGCCGCCCGCGCGCTTGCCGACCGAAAAGCACCGGGCCTTCGTCCGGCCCGCCAGGGCTTCGCCGTCCGCAAGCGCGTCGTAGAACACGATATCGGCTTCGGCGATGCGCTCGGCGGCGCGGACCGTCCACAGCGCCGGATCACCGGGGCCGGCGCCGACAAGCGAGACGAACCCGCGAGGACCCGCCGGGGCGCTGGCGGATGCCGTCTCCGTGAGGGCGGCGTCCAGGCGGGCGTCGAGCGTTGTCGCCGCCTCATCCAGGGCGCGCCGGGCATAGATCTCGTTCAGCCGTTGCAGCAGGCGCCCGCGCCGCTGCTCCATCGGAACGCCGTCGCGCTTCCAGACCTCGCGCTGCCGCCCGGCTTCCCGAACCCATTCGTCGAGGTCGGGAGGCAGCAGATCATCGAGCGCTTCGCGCAGCAGCCCGGAGATCGCGGGCGCAAGGCCCGCGGTGGAGAGCGCAATGGTCGCGTCTCCACGGGACACCACGCCGCCCGTGTAGGCAGAGGCGTGGACGGGGTCGTCGACGGCGTTCACGAAGATCGCCCGGGCATCGCCGGCGGCGAGCACGGCCCGATTCACCTCTGGCGGCGCCGCGGCCACCGCAAGCCAGGCGCCGTCGAGGTCGGACGCCTCGAACGCGCGCCGGTGGATCGTCACGGGCAGCGCGGCGGCCTCGGCCGTCAGCTCCGGCGCAATAATCGTGACCCGCGCACCGGCCTTCAGCAGGCTCAGCGTCTTTCCGGTGCCGACCGGGCCGGCACCGATCACGACGACGCGACGGCCCGTCAGCTTCAGAAAGACCGGAAACAGCGGATCGGACATTCCTCTACTTCACCAGTGTCAGCGGCGCCACGTGCAGCCCGCACTCGGTCTTGTCGCGCCCGCGCCACCGGCCCGAGCGGATGTCCTCACCCGCGCCGATGGGCGACGTGCAGGGCTCGCAGCCGATGCTCGGGTATCCCTGGTCGTGCAGGGGGTTGTAGGGCACGTCGTGGGTCTTGATGTAGTCCCACATCTCATCAGCCGTCCAGGCCGCCAGCGGATTGATCTTCACCAGCCCGAACGCCTGATCCCACTCGACGACCCGAGCGTGCTTCCGCGTCTCGCTCTGCTGACGTCGAATCCCGGTGATCCACGCCTGGCGGGTGGCCAGCGCCTTCTTCAAGGGCACCACCTTCCGCGCATGGCAGCACTTGTCGGGCTCCCGCTCCCAGAGGCGGTCGATCTCGGGGGCCGTCGGCCCCGCATCCGGAATCAGGTCCGACCGCAGGCCCTCGATGCTGAGGCCGTAGCGCTTCTCGAGCTTCGACCACAGGGCGTACGTCTCGCGGAAGAGCACGGCGGTGTCGATGGTCTTGATCGGGATCGGCAGTCCGCTGCGGCCGATGACATCCACCAGCACGCAGTCCTCGGCGCCCAGCGCCGAGAGACACACGAGTCCGTCGCCGAAGCGTCCGGAGGCCCACGTGAGCAGGTCCACCGGGTTCATGGCCTCGAACTCGTCGCGGCGGGCGTCGATATCAGCGGGCAGCATGGCCGTGTTCCGTCTCCTTCACCGGGTGGCGAGCACGGGCGCGCCCGCCATCACCGCTTCAAAGTCCTTCACGCCCTTGCCAATCTGAATCGACTCGGGCATCCGGTCGCGCATCACGTCGGCCGTCTTGTAGCCATTGCCCGTGATGACGACGACCACGGATTCATCGGGCTTGATGACGCCGCGCTCGATCAGCTTCTTCGTCCCCGCGAGCGTTGTGCCACCGGCGGGCTCCGTGAAGATGCCTTCCGTGTGCGCGAGCAGCTCGATGGCGTCGAGGATTTCGTCGTCCGAGGCGGCCACGCCGCTGCCGCCCGTCCGCTTCAGCGAGGCGATGACCTGGAAGCCGTCCGCCGGATTACCGATGGCGAGCGACTTGGCGATCGTGTGCGGCCGCACGGGCTCCGGGAAGTCCAGGCCAGCCTCGATCGCGTTGATCACCGGTGACGATCCCGCCGGCTGGGCCGCGTGAATCTTCGGCAGGTCACCGCTGACCAGACCGAGCTCCTTGAACTCCTCGAAGCCGCGGAGAATGCGCGGCAGCAGCGTGCCGCCGGCGACCGGCGACACCAGATGCTGCGGGAACCGCCAGCCGAGCTGCTCCGCGACTTCGAATCCCATCGTCTTCGCGCCTTCGGCGTAGTAGCTGCGGAGATTGATGTTCGCGAAGCCCCAGCCGTAGCGATCCGCGAGCTGCGTGCAGAGCCGGTTCACGTCGTCGTAGTTGCCGGCGACGGCGAAGACCTTCGGACCGTAGATGGCCGACCCCAGCACCTTGGAGGGCTCCAGGTCGTTCGGGATGAAGACCATGCAGTCGAGGCCCAGGCGCGCCGCGTGCGACGACACGCTGTTCGCGAGGTTGCCGGTGGACGCACAGCCGAACACCGTGCAGCCGAACTCGACGGCCTTGGTCGCGGCCACCGAGACGACACGGTCCTTGTACGAGAACGTCGGATGGTTCACCGAGTCGTCCTTGATGTAGAGCTCGCGGACGCCCAGCACCTTCGCCAGCCGGTCGGCTTTCACGAGCGGCGTGAAGCCGGAGTTGAAGCCCGTCAGCGGCTTTTCAACCGGCAGCAGCTCCTGGTACCGCCACAGCGAATGCGGCCGCGACTCAATCAGCGCGCGGGTCACCACGCCTTTCATGGCTGCGTAGTCGTAGGTGACCTTCAGCGGACCCAGACAGTCGCTGCACACCCACGACGCCTCGGCGGGATACCGCTTCCCGCAGAGGTGACACTCCAGACCTGTCACGAAGCTCATCGTCTATCCTCTCGCTCCGGCCGCCACGATCTCCACCGCCAGCGGCTCGGCACACACATCACGCACGGTCACGGGCGTCCCCGACGCCCGGTACAACGCTTCCAGCTTGCCCGCGATCCGGTCGCGGCCCTTCTCGGCGAACGCCACGATCGACGGACCTGCGCCGCTCAGGCACACGCCCAGCAGATCGGGATCCGCCAGAGCCAGCGCCGGCGCCAGCTCGGGTATCAGCGCGGCGCGCTGCGGCTGGTGGAACCGGTCTTTCAACGCCTCGCCGAGCGACGCGCCGTCACCGGTCGCCACGGCGTGCATCAGCCTGGCCACGCGCTGCAGATTGAAGATCGCATCCGCTCGCGAGTAGCTCTGCGGCACCACCTTCCGGGCCTCCTTCGTCGCGAGCGGCCGGGCCGGCGTCGCGATCAGCAGCCGGATCGCCGCGGGCCACGCCAGCGCGGCCACGCTCACGCGGCTGTCTTCATGCTCGAGCGCCGCCACCATGCCGCCGCGAATCGCCGCCGCCGCGTTGTCCGGATGACCTTCGAGCGCGGTCGCGGCGGCGAGCAGGTCGTCGTCCGCCAACGGGGCGACGACGTGCTCGAACAGCCGCAGGCCGGCGACGGTCGCCGCGGCGCTGCTGCCCATGCCCGAGCCGATCGGAATGTCGCTCTCGATGTCGATCACGACCGACGGAAGGCCGGCGGGGACCCGCGCGGCCAGTGACCGGTACGCGCGCTCGACGCCGTTCTCCGTCGGGACCGGCGGATGCGCCTGGCGCACGGTCACCGTGCCCAGGCCGTCCGGCGTCTGCGACACCAGCCGGACGCGCAGGTACACCTGCACCGCCACGGCCAGCGTGTCAAAGCCTGGGCCGAGGTTGGCGACCGACGCCGGTACGGTGATCGTCAGCACCCGCTCTCCACGCGGGCCCGCGCCACTTCGGGCTCCGGCCTGGACTCCGTGGTGCCGGGCTCCTTGAGCAGATGGCCCGTCAGGATGCAGATGACCCGCTCCTGCTCGCCGATCCAGCCCGACGCCCGCAGTGACTTGATACCCGCCAGCGCGGCGGCCGACCCCAGTTCGCAACCGATGCCGTCGCGTCCGATCACCTGCCGCGCCTCGGCGATCTCGTCGTCGGACACATCGATCGTCGTGCCGTTGGTCAGCTTGAGCGCGCGGACGGCCTTGCGCCACGACACGGGCGCGCCGATCCGGATCGCCGTCGCGATCGTCTTCGGGTCCTTCACGGGCGTCAGCTCCGACGCGCCGCTCTTCCACATCCGGACGAACGGATTGGCGCCTTCGGCCTGGATCACGGCCACGCGCGGCAGCCGGTCGATCAGGCCCAGCGCCATCAGGTCTTCGAGCGCCACGCCCACGGCCGACACGTTGCCGAGGTTCCCGCCGGGCAGCACGATGACGTCAGGCGCCTTCCAGCCGAGCTGTTCCATCAACTCGACGGTGAACGTCTTCTGCCCCTCCACGCGGAACGGGTTCAGCGAGTTCAACACGTAGGTGGACGTGTCGGCGCCTTCCAGCATGCCGGCGAGGGCGTCATCGAAGTTGCCGCCGACGCGCACGAGCTCCGCGCCATAGGCCTCGGCCTGCGCGACCTTCGCCGACGCGACGTTCTCCGGCAGGAAGACGCGCGCCTTGAGCCCGGCGCGGACGGCATAGGCCGCCATCGACGCCGCGGTGTTGCCGGTCGACGCGCAGGCCACGAACGTCGCGCCGCGCACGGCGGCCCGCGTCACGGCGGCCGTCATGCCCAGATCCTTGAAGGAGCCGGTCGGATTCCAGCCGAGGTGTTTGATGTAGAGGTCGTTGACGCCCGAGAAGCGCGCCGTCGCGAGGCCTTTCAGCACCGGCGTGTTGCCCTCGCCGAGCGTGACGATGTCGTTCACGCTCTCCGTGATGCCTGCCAGCAGCTCGCGGAACCGCCAGACGCCGCTCCGGTCCGCCGGTTCGATCGACGATCGGCGCTCCGACCAGAGCGCGCGCAACTCGGCGGCGGACGCCGTCGGGCGCTCGGGCACCAGTTCGAGCGGCGCGCCGCACTCCGGGCACACGCGGTCCTCCCGGAGCCGCGACGCCTCCACACTGCACGGTTTGCTGCAACGCAACTGCATGGTCACTCCCCAGGGAGCACGGGCATCACGAGCACCGGCTCCGCGTGGAAATCCTCGGCTTCCATCTCGCGCATCGCCCCGGCCAGCGCGGTGGCTTCACACGGCTCGACTGTCACGACAAACGGGAGGTGGTCTTTCGGAAAGCCCGACTCCTGCAGCACGGCGTCCACGTTGATGCCGTGCCGGGCGAGCGCGACGGTGATGGAGGCCAGAATGCCGGGCCGATCCTTCACGCTGAAGCGCAGGTAGTAGGGCCGCGCCGGCGGCGCCGCCACCGGCGTCGGCGTCCAGGCCGGCTCGACACCGGACCGTCCCTGCCGCGCCAGCGCGATGAGATCCGAGACGACCGCCACGGCCGTCGGATGGCCCCCCGCCCCCTGTCCGCTGAACGTGGTGTCGGCACCGAATCGACCGGTGAGCGTGACAAGGTTCTGCGCGCCGTTGTTGCGCGCGTAGTTCGACGCGTCCGGCACCAGCGCCGGTCCGACGAACGCGCGGACCGCGCCGTCGGCGCCGAGCTCGGCCATCGAGATCTGGCGGATCGTGCCGCCCAGGCGCCTTGCGTAGCGGAAGTCGATCGCGTCGATGCGGCGGATGGAGCCGGTCGGAATCTCCGCCGTCCGGATGTACCGCTTGAACGCCACACCGACGAGCACGGCCAGTTTGGCGGCGGCATCGTGTCCGTCGACGTCGGACGTCGGATCGGCCTCCGCGAAGCCGAGACGCTGTGCCTCGCCGAGCGCATCAGTCATCGAGTCCCCACCGGTCATGCGGCTGAGGATGTAGTTGCACGTGCCGTTCAGAATGCCGACGACGCGCGTGAACGTGTCACCGGCCAGGCCCGTGCGGACGGCATCGATGATCGGGACGCCCCCGGCCACAGCCGCTTCGAATCGAAGCCGCGCACCGCTGGCCGCGGCCAGCGACAGCAGGTCGGGCGCATGTGCCGCCAGCAGTTGCTTGTTCGCGGTCACGACGGAGATGCCCTGCGTCAGTGCCGCCGAGACCCAGGCGTACGGGAGATCGACGCCGCCGACCGTCTCCACGACCACGTCCGGCTTGAGTGCCAGGACCGCCGCGACGTCGTCCGTCCAGGTGACGGCCGGTGCCACCCAGTCCGCGCGCTTGCGCGCCACGTTGCGGTTGAAAATCGCGACGAGGGACAGTTCGGATGCCAGCTCCGGCCGCTCGGTCAGGATGCGGACGACGGACTGCCCCACCGTGCCGAAGCCAAGCACCGCCACGCGTAACGGGGCGGATGCGCCCGATGCGGTTGACGACTGCCTGTCCTCTGTTGCTTCTCGTGCCACGTCTGCTCCGAACTCTGTTCCGAACGCACTGAAAACGCTGGAAAACAAAAAAACCCGCCGGACGCTGGTTGGTCGGCGGGTGGCGGGCTTGCTTTCCCGATGTCGGTGCGTTCCTACTGCTGACTGGGAACGCCCCGGGGCCCGCCGAGACCCGACGTGGGAATACACCGACAGGCGCACCGGTGGCCGGTCGTGAGCGTCCGCGTCGCCTTAGTACTCCGGCCGAACATCGTGACCAGATGGTACACCGCGGTCCCCGCGGAGGCAAGGCCCGGACGGCACGTCCATCACCCGGAACCGCTTGTCAGCACACGGCTTACGCCGTCAGCCCGCCACCCGCATGAGACAATCGGGCGTGCCCTCGGACGCCTCCGCCTTCGCTCGCGTCACCCGGGCCCTCCGCCACCGGAACTACCGTCTCTTCTTCGGGGGCCAGTCCATCTCACTCGCCGGGAGCTGGATCACCCGGATCGCCACAAGCTGGCTCGTCTACCGCCTCACGGGATCGGAACTCCTCCTGGGACTGGTGGGCTTCTGCGGCCAGATACCCGCGCTCGTGCTCACGCCGTTTGCCGGCGCGCTGGTGGACCGGGTGGACCGGCGCCAGGTCCTGCTCGTCGCGCAGTGGCTCTCCGCAGCCCAGTCCGCCGTCCTGGCCGTGCTCACACTGACGGGGCGCATCACCATCACCGACCTGATCGTGCTGCAGCTCATACAGGGCGCGGTCAACGCGTTCGAGATGCCGGCACGGCAGTCGTTCGTCGTCGAGATGGTGGAGGACCGGCGCGACCTCTCGAACGCCATCGCGCTGAACTCGATGATGGTCAACGGCAGCCGGGTGCTGGGCCCCTCGGTCGGCGGCCTGCTCATCGCCACAGTCGGCGAGGGCTGGTGCTTCGCCGTGGACGCCGTCAGCTATCTCGGCGTGATCTGGTCCCTCATGGCGATGCGGACGACGCCCGCGGCGCCGCGCGCGTCGGCGCCGGCGCTCCAGCAGATCCGCGACGGCTGGCGCTACGTGCGCAGCTCGGTTCCAATCCGCACGTGCCTCATCCTCGTCGCCGTCGCCAGCGTGATGGGCATGCCCTACATGGTGCTGATGCCGGTCATGGCCAAGGAGGTACTCGGCGGCGGCCCCAACACGCTCGGTCTGCTGATGGCCTCGGTCGGCGCCGGCGCACTCGCCTCGGGGTTCTATCTCGCCTCGCGCGAGTCGGTCCGTGGCCTGAGCACGGTCATCCTGACGGGGACGGTGCTCTTCGGCGCGGGGTTGACGGGCTTCTCCCTGGCAAGGCATACAGGACTGGCCGCGCTGATGCTCGCCGTGACCGGCGTAGGGTTCATCTCGCAGATGGCGTCCAGCAACACGGTGATTCAGACCGTCGTCGACGAGCAGTTCAGGGGACGCGTGATGGGCTTCTACACGATGGCGATCGTCGGCACGATTCCGGTCGGGAGTCTGCTGGCCGGTGTGGTGGCCGAGCGCCTCGGCGCGCCGCTGACCATCCGGCTGGGCGGACTCGCCTGCCTCGCCAGCGCGGTCTGGTTCGCGCTCCGCCTCCCGGAGTTGCGGCGGCGCATTCGCGAGATCTACCAGCAGCAGGACATCGTGCCGGCGGACCACATGACCGCGGAGGCCGGCCAGTGAGCGGACCCGCCTACCGCGTCGCCGCCTCAGTCGCCGGCCGCATTCACACGCACCTGCAGCACCACCGGAAGGCCGTCGAGAGCGCCGCCGCGCAGACCGACGTGGCGCCGCTTCCCGACCTCGGCACGATCACCGCCATGATCGACGCCGCGTTCTGGACGAGCCTGCGCCGCGAGGAGGGCACGCTGCCGAAGATCTCGCTGGCGCTGGTCCCTCCGGATCCGGCCGTGCTCCC
>JBIKWH010000143.1:0-5488 GCA_044356435.1 Vicinamibacterales bacterium | reverse complement strand
CAACAATCAGGACGTCGGCGGCAACCAGGGCGAGGCCGGCGGTTTCGGCTACTTCGCCGTGCACGGCGGCCGTGGCAACGACCAGCGCATGATGATCGAGGGCATGCACTTCTATGCGCTCATCGGCAACGGCGCCGCTGGAAACCGCACCAACTACGTGAATCAGATGGCCGTGGCCGAGCAGACGATCCAGACGGGCGGCTATGGAGCGGAGGCCGAAACCGGGGGTGTCCAGATCAACGTCGTGCCGAAGGACGGTGGCAACAAATGGTCCGGCAGCAGTTTCACCAACGGCACCAGCGGCAAGTTCCAGAGCAGCAACCTGGACGACAAACTTCGGTCCCAGGGCATCACGGTCTCGCCGAACGTCAAGAACATTTACGACCTGGGTGTGGGCCTCGGCGGCCCCATCAAGCAGGACAAGATGTGGTTCTACACGGCGCATCGCCGCTGGGGCACGAAGAACACCGTGCCGGGCATGTACTTCAACAAGACGCCTGGCACGGGCATCTACACCGCGGACCTGGACCGGCCGGCCTTCACCTGGATCCACAACCGCGACCACCAGGGCCGGATCACGTGGCAGATCACGCCGAAGATGAAGCTGGCCGCCTCGCAGGGCGTCCAGTGGGACGCCAACGAGTACTACGAGGTCGACCGAGGCCGGGCGCCGGAGGGCTCGACGTGGCTGCAGTGGAGCCCCAACAGCCTGACGATTGCGGCGTGGACCTGGGCGAAGACGAACCGCCTGCTGATCGAGGCGGGCCAGTCGTCGCTGTGGGAAGACCAGACCAACTCGCTCGTCAAGAGCGGCGACGCCGGCAAGATGGCGGACGACTTCAGCGTTGACGCGCGATACGTCTCGATCTCCGAGATCGGCGGCGGCTTCCCGAATCTCTACAACGGCCGCGCCAACGGCATAGGCCAGGTGGACCCCGGTCGCGGGAGCCGCGTGCACGTCTTTACCCAGCGGGCGTCGGTGTCCTACATCACGGGGTCTCACGCGATGAAGGTCGGGTTCCAGGGTCTCTACAGCCCGGCCAAGTCGGCCGCCCAGATGCCGAACTACACCGGCCTGGGTCCCGTCCAGTACGTCTACCGTTTTGGGGAGCCATTCCAGGTACGCCAGTGGCGGAGCCCGCTCGACCGCCGCAACCGTGTCTACATCACCGGCCTGTTCGCACAGGACCAGTGGACGCTCTCCCGCCTCACCCTGAACCTGGGTGTCCGCTACGACCAGCTCGATGGCTGGGTTCCCCCGGAGAGTGTCCCGGCGATTCCGGAATTCAAGCTGCCGGCGCTCAGCTTCGACGAGAGGCGTGGCGTGCCGAACTGGAAGACGATCACGCCCAGGTTGGGCGCGGCCTACGACCTGTTCGGCAACGGCAAGACGGCCATCAAGGGGTCATTCGGCCGCTACAACGAAACGGAGACCAACGGGATCACCTCGAACAACAATCCGCTGAACCGCATCGCGAATCAGACACTGCGGTCGTGGGCCGACGCCAATGGCAATCGGCGGCCGGACTGCGACCTCTCCAGCACGACGGCCAACGGCGAGTGTGGGGCCTGGCTGACGCCGACCTTCGGCAGCGCACAGGCCGCAACGACGTTTGACCCGGAGATGCTCGATGGCTGGTTCAAGCGGCCCTACAGTTCGCAGGGGTCGCTGCAACTGCAGCAGCAGCTCATGAACAACGTCGCGCTCAATGTCGGCTACTTCCGGACGTGGTTCGGCCAGCAGCGGTTCACGGTCAATCGAGCCGTGGCGACGGTCGGCGTCGACGAGTACTGCTACACGACGCCCAGTGATTCCCGCCTGGGTGACTATTCAGGCCGTCAGATCTGTGGCCTCTACGACGCCAAGCGGGTGGCCGCGCCCGACAATTTCGCCACGCTGATGGAGAACTACGGCGACTACTCCGAGGTGTCGGACTTCGTCGACATCGGCATCCAGGCGCGTTTCGGGAAGGGCGGTCTGATCCAGGGCGGTATGAGCACGGGCCGTACGGTGATCGACCAGTGCGACCTGGTGAAGAGCCTGGCGGTGCCGCTGAACGTGCCGACGTACAACCTGCAGCCGACGGGCCAGGGGTCGCGGACGAACGCCGACTTCTGCCGCACCGTGAATCCGTGGATGGGCCAGACCCAGTTCAAGGCAGCCGTGAACTATCCGATCGCCTACGGTATCCGGGTGTCTGGCACGCTGCAGAATCTGCCGGGTCTGCCGGTCTACGGCATCGTGAACATCACCGGAGCGGCCACGAACCTCGGCCGTGCCCTGACGACCGGGTCGACCAACGTCATGATCAAGAAGCCCTACGAGGAATTCCTCGACCGGCTGAACCAGGTGGACGTGCGCTTGTCGAAGTCGATCAGGCTCGCGGGTCTGAAGGTGGAAGGGCAGTTCGACGTCTACAACGCGCTGAACGCCAACACGATCCTGCAGATCAATCCGAACTACGGCGCGTCGTGGCGCCGGCCGCTCGCCATTCTCGGCGCGCGGCTACTGAAGTTCGGGGCGCAGATCGACTTCTAGGCTCGATCCGGACGTCAAGACCATCCAGGGCAGGCCGTTCCGAGGGGAACGGCCTGCCCTTCGTGCGTATGGATGATCCCGTTGTCGGCATCGGGACGGCTCTCGTGTATCGTCCGACCGCAGGAGCGTTCCCATGGAAGTGTCGCGAAAGCGGGTCAGTCCAGTTGTGATGTTCGGGTTGGGCTGTGTGGCCGCCGCCGGCATGGTCTCGGCCGCAGGCGTGCAGGGCCGGGCGCCCGCCGCCGTGGACGAGGTTCCGGTCTTCGTCTTCGACCCCGCCTGGCCGAAGCTGCCGCTGCCCAATCACTGGATCATGGGCAACGTCGCTGGCATGGCGAGTGACGAGAAGGATCACATCTGGGTGCTCCAGCGCCCGCTGTCCGGCAATCTCTCGGACGACTACGCGCAGCTCGATCCGCCCGCTGGGGAATGTTGCCGGATGCCCCCCTCGGTCATCGAGTTCGACGCGCAGGGCAACGTGATTCAGGCCTTTGGAGGTCCCGACCCGAAGAACCCGAAGGGCAAACGGCACGCGGATGGCTACGAGTGGCCGCGCGAACACGGGCTCTTCATCGATCACAAGGGGAACGTGTGGACCGGATCCGACGAGGAAGGGTCGTCCACCATCACCAAGCTCACGCACGACGGCAAGCTGATCAGGCAGAAGGGCACCTTCGGCAAGGGACACAGCAATCAGGACACCGAGAACTTCGGCCAGCCGGCGGGGCTCTTCGTGCACGCGAAGGACAACGAGGTGTACGTCGCGGACGGCTATCACAACCGCCGCGTGATCGTGATGGACGCCGACACGCTGGCCTTCAAGCGGATGTGGGGCGCCTATGGCAACGTCCCGATGGACATTCCGAAGTCGCAGTACCGGTACGACCCGGCGGCGCCGCCCAGCCAGCAGTTCAGCAATCCCGTGCACTGCGTGGAAATCAGCCGGGACGATCTCGTGTACGTCTGCGACCGGGTGAACAACCGCATCCAGGTGTTCCGCAAGAACGGTACGTTCGTGAATGAGCAGTTCGTGGCGCCCCAGACGCGCGGGTTCGGCGCCGTGCACGACATCGCGTTCTCGGGAGACTCGCAGGAGCGGTTTCTCTATGTCGCCGACGGCGCCAATCGCAAGGTGTGGATGCTCCGGCGGGACGACCTGAAGATCCTCGGGTCATTCGGCCACGGCGGCCACTACGCGGGTGAGTTCGCCATCACGCACGTGATGGAGTCGGACTCGAAGGGCAATCTCTACGTGGGTGAAACGATCGGCGGCAATCGCGTGCAGAAGTTCCGCTTCACCGGCACGAGGAAGGTCGCCGCGCCTACTGGGGCAGGTGGATGATGCCGCGGCGGATCGCCGCCGTGACCGCCGCCGTGCGGTCGCGCACGCCCATCTTCGTGAACATGTTGCGGGCGTGGACCTCGACCGTGTCTTCGCTGATCCCCAGCTCGAACGCGATCTCCTTGTTTCGCATCCCCTTGGCCATCATCTCCACCACGAGCCGCTCGCGCGGCGTGAGCGCGGGGGAGACGGCCCGGGCGGCGAGTTGTGTCGCCACGTCGGATGACATCGGCTTGGCGCCCGCGTGTACTTCGCGCACGACACGGACGAGGTCGTCGGAGACGGTCGTTTTCAGCACGTAGGCCGAGGCTCCGGCTTCGAGCGCGCGGTGGATGTCTTCGTCACCCTTGTACATCGTGAGGACGATGATCCGGGCGTTCGGATGCGTGCGCCGGATCGCCTCGATCGCTTCCAGACCGCTGATACCCGGCAGGTTCAGATCCATCAGCGTCACATCCGGCTGGTGCTGGGCAAACAGCTTGATGGCCTCCTCGCCAGTCGAGGCCGACGCGACGACCTGCATGTCTGACTGGGCGTCGATCTTGCGCGTGACGCCCTCGCGGACGAGCGGGTGGTCGTCAACACACAGAAGGCGAATCTTACGGGGGGCCGTCTGTGCCTGAGCGGTAGCCATGATGAATTCCTAGGGAATGACGAGTTCAACGCGCGTGCCGGCTTCAGGCCCGCTGGAGACCGAGAACCGCGCACCGATCTGTGCCGCGCGTTCCCGCATGATCGACAGGCCCCAGTGGCTCTCGCCGGACTGATGCGGGACGTCGGGGTTGAAACCCTGCCCGTCGTCGGACACGGTCAGCTGCACGGTATCGGGAGCATAGGTCAGATTCATCCGCACGTGCCGGGGCCGCGCATGTCGCACCGCGTTGACCACCGCCTCCTGCGCAATGCGGATGACCTGTTGCTGGGTGTGCGCCGGCAAGGGTCGAGGTGTGCCGGTGACCGAGAAATCGAAGCCCACGTGCGCGCCGCCGATGATCCGCTCGGCCCGCTCGCGCAGGCTTGAGGGCAGATCCTCCGGCTCGTGACCGGGGCTGCGCAGGTCCCAGATGGACTGCTGCGCCTCGCCGATGTAGTGCTCGACCTGACGCCGGAGCCGGCTGAGCTCCTGCTTCATTGACCCAGGCGGAGTTGCCTCGCTCTCGTCGGCCAGCGTGTCGAGCTGCAGTGCCATGCCGACAAGGCTCTGGAGCAGGGTGTCGTGGATCTCCCGGCCGACCCGCGCGCGCTCGGCGAGGACCACCGCGAACTGCTGGTGCATCTGGCGAGCCCGCGTCTGCCACGCGCCCCAGAGCATGCCGGTCGCGGCCAGAATCAGCAACGCATAGAACGTGCGCGTCTGGTACCAGGTGGGCAGCACGGTGAAGGCCACCACACCCGCGTCCCGGCTCCACGACCCGTCGCCGTTGCTGGCCGCGACCTCAAAGCGATAGGTGTCCGGGGCCAGATTCGCGTAGGACGCCTGGCGGCTGGCGCCGTCGTCGACCCAGCCGGCATCCACGCCAATCAACCGGTGGCGGAAGCGCAGCTTCGACGGCGATGTCAGGTTGAGCGCGGCGTACTCGATCTGTACCGTCGAAAGGCCCGGTGGC
>JBIKWH010000398.1:0-2887 GCA_044356435.1 Vicinamibacterales bacterium | reverse complement strand
AGGTCCTCGGATGCGTCGCGCCGGCGGCCGTCCGCCAGGATGGCCTCTACCCGCGGCACCGGCGCCCTGGCCGGGAGGGTGACCCGCGCCGGATCGATGACGGCCAGGCCATTGCTCGTGATGAACCAGAGTGCCCCGTCCCGAGCGCGCACGATGTTCGGCTGACCACGAATCACGGGCGTGCCCTTGAGCCCGTCCGACTCGTCCAGCAGTCTGTACCGGATGCGATGGCCGGGGTCGGAGATGGCCGCGTCCAGCTCGCGAGGTTCGACGCGCAACACGCCGTGACCGATGCCGAGCCACAGCACGCCGCTGCGGTCCTCTGCGACGGAGAAGACGCGCCCAGGCGGGAGGCCGTTGGCCGTGCCCAGCGCGATGAAGCGCCCCTGCTCGAAGGTGATCAACCCGGCGTCGGCCGCGAGCCAGATCCGCCCTCGGCCGTCCTCGTGAATGCCTGCCAGCTGGCCCGGCGGCAGTCCGTCCGCGTCCGTGTAGACCCGGAATCGGCCCTCCTCGAGTACGCCGACATGACCATCGGTGCCGACCCAGAGACGGTTGCGCGCATCGACATGAAGGAATCGCCGAAGTCCCGTGCGCAGTGCCGGTGGCACGGGCACGGAGCGGACCACGTCGCCCTCGCGCTGCAGGAGCCGCTGTCCGTCGTCCACCCAGACACGTCCGCGCGCGTCCGACGTGATGCCGACAATCGACGCGGGCCGCTGGCCGGGTGGCCAGGACGCCCGCCGAAGCACGTTGTCGGTGGCCGAGAGCAGGGTGCCGTCGACCTGGCCCACCCACAGCGTGCCGGTCGGTCCCGCATGCAGCGCCGACATGCCTGTCAGCGGGCCCGCGTCGCTGTGCGTGAGGAGCGAAGGGCCGAGCGTCGTGAAGCGGACGAGGCCGTCAGGGTTATGCACCCACACGGCGCCGTCGCCGGTCGCGGCCAGACGCGTGACGTTCTCGGCCGACACACCGGGCCGCGCCCGCACCGTGGCGACGCTCGCTTCCGTGATGCGCGTGAGTCCGGCCTGTGTCCCGACCCACAGATTGCCATCGCGGTCCTCCCGCAGTTCCCGGATGAGCGCGCCGCTGAGGCCGTCCCGCTCGGTGAGGTGGCGCGGATCCCCTTGTGCCTGGAGCGAGTCCAGCAGAAAGAGGCCCTCGCCGTTGCTGCCCGCCCAGACACGGCCGCGCCGGTCGACCGCGATGGGGAAGGGCCCCGTCACGAGACTCCGTGCCCGCTTGCGGTAGGTCACCGATCCCGTTGCCGCGTCGATGGCGACGATCTCGTTGCTGCCGGTCATGACGACGATGTCACCGACTGCCCGGAGATTGATCGCGCCCGCCAGACCCGTGTGCACCGGCTCTATGCGCGTGCGGTCCGCGCTGAGGCGGAAGGCGCCCTGCGCTGTCGCGAACCAGATGCGCCCGCCCGCATCTTCGGTGATCTCCATGATGCTTCCGTAGCCGGTGCTGTTGGACAGCAGTTCCCAGCGCGACCCCGTGAACCGCGCGAGGCCGCCTCCGCCGCCAGCCCAGGTGGTGCCCGCCTTGTCCACGAGCAGTACTCGGATCGAACCTTCGGGCAGGCCGTTCTCGGGGGTGTACGCCGTGATGACGCCCCCCTGGTCGCGGGCGACCCGGCTTGGGCCGCCGAACGCGACCCACACCGTCCCGTCCGGCGCCGGAGCGATGGCGTAGACGATCGGATTGGGTGACGGCAGCGGGCCACGACGAGGCCAGGGCAGGAACCGGGTGCCATCAAAGATGGCCACGCCGGCGTTCGTGCCGACCCAGAGAAACCCCGCCGCGTCCTGCGCCAGGGACAGCACGTAACTCGACGGCAGTCCGTCCCGGGTCGCCCAGGAGGCGAGCGTGAACTGCGGAGCCGGGCCGACGGGCTCAGCGGCGGCCACCATCGGCGCGCCCGCCACCAGGCAGAGCAGCGCGACCCACTGACGAAACCGAGACCGCATGCTGAGAGAGGATAACCCTCGAATTTCGTCCGTAACTGCAAGCGGGATAAGGACTACGTGAAATCAGGTAGTGAGTTCTACGGGGGGTTGGGCATTTAATGCCGGGAGGGGCCTCGCTATCCTCATTTCCAGGATCAGCCCTGCCCGGATCGCCCGGCGATCCACGCGGCGCTGACGATGGTGGCGGTGGGAGTTTTCGGGATGATGAGACAGAAGATCGGCGTGGTCGTAGGGTTGCTGGCGTGCGCGGCCGGCGTGGGCGTGTGGACCGGGTCCGCCGTACAGGCGGCGTCGCGCGCGCGTCAGGCTGCTGCGCCGGCTACCGCCATCTCTGCCGGGGCTGACGCACAGAAAGCCCAGAAAGCGCTCGTCGACAAGTACTGCGTCACGTGCCACAACACGCGGACAAAGGCTGGCGGGCTGGTGCTTGCGGAGATGAACTACGCCACCGTCGCGAAGGACGCCGACGTGTGGGAGCGCGTGGTTCGGAAGCTCCGTGCCGGCATGATGCCGCCCTCGGGCAGCCCGCGGCCTGACGGTGCGGCGCATCAGGCGCTGGTCGGCTTTCTCGAGTCGACGATCGACCGCGCCTCCGCGGCGACGCCGAACCCCGGTCGCACAGAGTCCCTGCATCGCCTGAACCGCGCCGAGTACCGGAACGCCGTGCGCGACGTGCTCGGCGTCGATGTCGACGTGGCGCAACTGCTGCCCGCCGACGACGCCAGCTACGGCTTCGACAACATGGCGGGCGTGCTGAAGCTCAATCAGTCGAACATGGAGCGCTACCTCGCGGCGGCGATGCGCGTCAGCCGGGCCGCGGTTGGCGGCGCGCCGAGCGCCCCGGGCAGCACCACGTTCCCCGTGCCCGTGGATCAGCCGCAGTACGACCGCGTCGAAGGCCTGCCCTATGG
>JBIKWH010000062.1:0-8387 GCA_044356435.1 Vicinamibacterales bacterium | reverse complement strand
CTGGGAGCAGACGCGTGCGCCCATCGTGCGTCCGGCACGCGGTGACGAGCATGGACACCCGGTGCTCTTCGACCGGTCGACGTTCGAGGCGCTCTCCCGCGCGCCGCTCGCCGACGGCGCGAAGCCGGTCGTGCGCGGCTATGCCGCCGCGATCGTCAACGTGCCCGTGGACGACGATGGCGCGTTCGTGGACCTCGACACCCCGGACGATTACCGCGGAGCGCTCACGCGATGACGCTGCGCGTGCTGGCGGCGCTGGCGGCGTTGCTGCTCGTGCCGCAGACCAGCCTCGTCGGCCAGGGCCGCTTGAACCACCTGGCCGGGTCGCCCAGCCCCTACCTGCGCATGCACGCCACCGATCCGGTGGACTGGTATCCGTGGTCGCCCGAGGCGCTCGACCGCGCGCGGCGCGAGCAGAAGCCGATCTTCCTCTCCATCGGCTACTCGACGTGCCACTGGTGTCATGTGATGCAGGCCGAGTCCTTCACTGACGCCGGCATCGCGGAACTGCTCAACCAGAACTTCATCCCGATCAAGGTGGACCGCGAGGAGCGGCCGGACCTCGATCGCGTCTACATGGCGTACATGACATCCGTGTCCGGCGGCGGCTGGCCGGCAAACGTCTTTCTCACGCCCGACCTCCACCCGTTCTACGGCGTCACCTATGCGCCGCCGGACGACCGCGGCGGTCAGCCGGGTCTGCGGACGTTGCTCACGGGCCTGAGCGGCGTCTGGGTGTCGGACCGAGCCGTCCTGCTGAAGGCGGGCCTCGAGAGCCGCGAGCTGATCGACAGCCGGGCAAAGGGATTGAACCCGGCCGGCGCAGCCGACCGCACCGCGCTCGATGCGGCGTACGCGTCGATGCGCCGGTCCTACGACGCGGAGTGGGGCGGGTTCGGCGGCGAGCCGAAGTTCCCGCGTCCCGTGGCGCTGACGTTTCTGCTGCGGTACTACGCGCGCACCGGCGCGAAACCCGCGCTCGACGCGACGCTCGGCACGTTGCGGGGGATGGCCAACGGCGCCCTGCGCGATCACGTTGGCGGCGGTTTTCATCGCTATACGACGGATGCCGCGTGGCGCGTGCCGCACTTCGAGAAGATGCTGTACGACCAGGCGCAACTGGCTGTGGCGTACACGGAGGCGTATCAGGCGTCCCGCGATCCGTTCTTCCGTCAGGTTGCCGTCGAGACACTCGACTACGTGCTGCGCGAACTGCGCGACCCGGCCGGCGGCTTCTGCTCCGCGGAAGATGCGGACAGCGCGACGCCGGATGGCCGCCACGCCGAAGGCGCGTACTACGTCTGGACCGCCGACGAACTGCGGCGCGTGACCGGAGCCGGCTTTCCCGTCGTCGCCGCGCGCTTCGGCATCGAGGACGCGGGCAATGTGCCCGCCGCGCTCGACGTGCAGGGCGAGCTCACCGGCCTCAACACGCTCTGGGTGAAAGGGACGGAGGCTGAGATCGCGCGTCGCCTCGGCCTGACTCGGCCTGAGACGAGGCGTCGCCTCACGGCCGCGCTCGGCGCGCTCCGCACCGCCCGGCTCACGCGCCCGCGGCCCGCACGCGACGACAAGGTGCTCGTCGCGTGGAACGGGCTGATGATCTCGGCGCTGGCCCGCGCCGCGCAGGTGACGGGCGAGCCGCGCTACCTCGAGGCCGCCCGCGCATCCGCGCGCTTCATCCAGACCCGCATGGACGTGGCGGCCGAGGGTGGGCTCCGGCGCCGCTGGCACGGCGGGCAGGTGGACATCGCCGCGCTCGCCGAGGACTACGCGTATCTCATCGCCGGGTTGCTCGACCTCTACGAAGCGGATTTCGACGTCCGCTGGCTGACGTGGGCCGTGGACCTGCAGGAGCGGCAGGACCGGCTGTTCTGGGACGGCACCGCGGGTGGCTATTTCTCGACGACGGCGACGGCGACCGACGTGGTGGCCCGCTTCAAGGACGACTACGACGGCGCCGAGCCCTCCGCAAACTCCGTGTCCGCGATGAATCTGCTCCGCCTGTGGCAGGTCACGGATCGGCAGGCGTGGCGCAGCAAGGCCGACGCGCTCTTCCGCGCCTTCTCCGTTCAACTGGCGCGCGCGGGGTCATCCGTGCCGCACCTTGCCTCGGCGTTCGACTTCAGTCTCTCGAAGCCGAAGCAGATCGTGATCGCCGGCCCGCCTGGCGCACCCGACACGCGCAAGCTCCTGCAGCTCGTGCACAGCCGGCTGCTGCCGGTGAAAGTGGTGCTGCTGGCGGACGGGGGCGCCGGGCAGCGCCAGCTCGCGCAGTGGCTGCCCACGCTCGCCCCGATGAAGCGCCTCGGCGGTCGCGCGACGCTGTATCTATGTGAGAACTACGTGTGCCGCCTGCCGACGGCGGACCTGACCGTGGCCGCCGCACTGCTGGATGGCAAGACGCCCGCGGCCGCCGCGCCGACGCGGGCTGCTGCACCCCAGCCGGCGACACCACGGCCGACCGCACCGCAGCCGGGCGCGTCTCGATAGATCTGCCGGGCTCAGCTTGCGGCGGCGGCCCGTGCCTCCGACGCCGCGCACGGAAAGAACACCCGCACGCGCGTGCCGCCTTCGGCGGCGGCTTCCACGGCGATGCCGCCCTGGTGTGAGGCCACGATGCCGTAGACGGCGGCGAGGCCGAGCCCCGCCCGGCCCTTTTCACGCTTCGTCGAGTAGAACGGCTCGAACACCTCGGACACCGCCTCCGGTGGGATGCCCAGGCCGGTATCGCGCACCTCGATGACCGCGTAGCGCCCCGGCGAGACGAGCAGCACGGCGCCCGGCATGGGGCCGTCGACACGCGCTTCCTTGACGCTCACGTGGAGGTGCCCGCCGCGCGGCATCGCATCGCGCGCGTTCGAGACCAGCTCCCCGACGAGCTGCCGGATCTGCACCGGGTCCGCGTGAATCGGCGGCACCGTGGCAAGGTCGAACTCGACGCTGATGTCGGTCGGCAGCATGTCCTCGAGCTCCGCGGCCTTGACGCTCGCGGCCAGATCCAGCCGATGCTGTCGCTTCACCTGCCGGCCGCTGAAGTGCAGGAGCTGGCTGGTGAGCAGGGCCGCGCGCTCCGCGGCGGTGCGGATCTGGGAGAGGTCGGCCCTGAGGGGTGAACGCGCCGGCGCCACGGAGGACGCGAGATCCGCGTGTCCGATCACCACCTGCATCAGGTTGTTGAACTCGTGGGCGATGCCACCCGCGAGCCGGCCGAGCGCCGCGTTCTTCGATGCGGCCAGCCGCGCCATCTCACCCGATTCAGCGGCGATCAGCCGCGAGCGCTCGGCTTCCGAGCGCCAGTTGCGGAGGACAAGCAGCAAGGCGATCGCCGCCAGCAGGTGGGCCAAGGGTGACACCTGCGCAGTCGCGCCAGAGTAGATCGCCGCGAGCAGCGCGCCCGAAACCAGGAGCGGCGTCGCCAGCACGAACGGATTGATGAGCGCGAAAGCCGGCACCAGCCGCTCCGACGTCTCGTCCGGGATGTCCGTCCGGTACGCGACGGCGGCGAGCAGCGTGAAGATCACGCTCGTGAAGTAGATCGCGTCGATGACGCCCGTGCCGCGGATCACGCCACTTTCGTAGTACTGCGCCAGCAGCAGCACCGGCACGTAGGCGGCTTGACCGGCGATGAGCAGCCAGAGCGCGCGCCGGCTCGGGTAGCCGACGCCGCGGGTCACGAGCACGGTCGGGCCGGCGAGCTGAACGATCTGGCCGATGCCATAGCCGATCACCAGCCACCCGGGACCCCCACCCGCCACCTCCGGCGGACGCGTGACCAGCACCCAGAAGAGCGCGCTGATGCCGCCGATGCTGATCAGCATGTCGAGCACGAACACCGTGCGCTCGCCCCGGTTGAGCCTCGCCGTCGGCAACCAGAGCTGGACGATCGAGAAGAGATACGACCCGGTCGCCACCGCCACCATCACGGCCTGTGGCACGGCCGGCAGGCCAACGGCCAACGCTCCCGCAGTGACGAGATCGAGGAGGCCCGCGACAAGGGAGACGAGGCCCAGCGCGAGCAGAACCCCGCGGACCCGCCGCGCCAGCGCGGGCGTAGACGCCGCCCAGGCGAACGCGCCGCCTTCGATCAGCAGGCGGATTCCGTAGCTGGCGGATTCCCCCACTCCGGACGGCGCAAAGGAGCCGAAGAGGACTTCGCCGACCGGCACGGCGACGAGAAAGGCCGCGGCCAGGCGCACCCACGCCGGTGCGGCGCGCCACAGGGGCGGTCGGGCTGGTGTCATCGGGGGCAACCGGTCTGACATTCTCCTCCACCCGACGATGCAGGTGAAGGAGGCAAACGGCCGCCGGCGCGCCTACGGCTTGGGCACCGAGAAGGCGAGCATGACGTTTCCGGGCACGCCGCCCCTGGTCGTCGAGTATCCGGAGTTCATGTAGACGACGCCGTTGACGACCGTCGGGCCGGGGCCGTCGATGACGCCTCCCCTGGCTTTGAACCCGTTCAGCGTCTGATAGTCCCGAGCGGTGGCGTGCTCCCAGAGCACTGTGCCATCGGTCGTGGAGTAGGCGCGCATGATCCCGTTGGTGGCCCCGGAGAACACCACGCCGGGAATCGCCGTCACGGCTGCGGATTGACCCTGAATGCATCGTGGGTCGTCGGGCTTCTCACACGTCATCGTGGGGGGGCGCACGTACCACGCCCGCCGCCCGGTGGCCAGATTCACGGCTGCGATACCGCCGGCGCGCTCGGCGCCGTGCGGCGTATCCGAGGTCGCGAAGTACACCTGCTGTTCGTCCGCGGCTGACCCGAACACCATGCCGCCCCGGATGCTGCCGATGCCCACTTCGTTCTGCCAGACGATGGCGCCCTTCTTGTCAGGGTCGAGCGCCCAGCCCACGCCGGACTTCTGACCGATGGCGAGGACCGTTCGTCCGTTCGGCAGCGGGCGCAGGATGGCGGACTGTGCGAAGTCGAAGTCGGGTCCCAGTTGCCCGGCGCCGGGGCAGTTGATCGAGGGGTTGGTCGGCCGGATGTCGGCGCAACCGGTGATCCAGGCGTCGTTCGCGGTGAGCTGTTTGACCCACACTTTCTTGCCGGTCTTCAGATCCATCGCGACCACCGAGTCCGTGCTGTCGGCCGCGGGGGCGGTGTACGCGTCGCCCGTGGCCGCGTAGAGCACTCCGCGCCTGGCGTCGATCGTTGGAGCGCTCCAGACCGCGGCGCCGGCCGGTCCCCACTGCTGAACGCCCCGGGCGTTCTTCTTCGTCGGCACCGGCTTCGCGTCGATGATGTACGTCCTCCAGACCTCCTGACCGGTGAACGCGTCGTAGGCCACCACGTTCCCGCGGAACGTGCAGCACTCGTAGGCCGGTGAACCCGCCGCCGCTTCTTCCGTCGATGACACGGGGACGTAGAGGCGTCCGTCGTAGAACGTCGGCGCGCCCGTGACCCTGGCATGGGGGTGCAGATCGGCCTTCTTCGTCCAGAGATGCACGCCGGTTTCCGCGTCTACGGCGTAGACGTTCGCCTGCAGATCAGCGAAGAACGCGAGGTAACGCGAGGCGGGCGATCCACTCACGCGGCCGATGGTGATCGCGGTTCTGACAATCGCGTGCGCGCGGAACGTCCAGTGGACGCAGCCCGTGGCGGCGTCCAGCGACATCGCGCCACCAGGACCGGTTCCGATGTAGATCCGGCCTCCGACCACCGTCTGCTGGCTCGCGACGAATTCGCCGCTGGGAAGCCCCAGGGCCCACTTCAGCGTCAGGCGCGGCACATCCGCTGCGGACAGGCCGGCGGCGGCGGCCGGCTGGAAGCGTGTGTTGCTGGTGTCTCCGCCCCAGCCGTTCCACATCGGCGCGGTCAGCGGGTCGCCAAACGGCGTCGCCGGGCACCGGGTGATCTCGGGCGCGGCTTGCGCCCAGGCGGAACCCGCCAGTGGAGGCACGGTGAGGAGGAGGGCAAGGATCCAGCCTCCCCGGAAAGCGGCAGTGCGTGTGTGCGTACGGGCCGTCATGGAGTCTCCTTCAGCGACTGCTAGGATCACCGCGACATGACAACGAGGTTCGCGTTTCTCATCGGGGCGCTGGCGGTCGTCGGCATCGTCGGTGCCGGTCAGGCGAACGGCGTCCTCCTCGCCCAACCACCGCGCACCACGTGGAGCGGAGTCTACTCGGTCGGTCAAGCCCAGCGCGGAGACGCGATATTCGCGGACCACTGCGCCTCGTGCCACGGAACCGACCTCTCGGGCGGTGGATTCACTCCCGCGCTGGTCGGCACCGCGTTCACCGCGAACTGGGACAACCTGACCCTCGACGACCTGCTCGACCGTATCCGGACCACGATGCCGCAGGACAAGCCCGGAACCCTGAGCCGCCAGCAGAACACCGACCTCGTCGCATTCATCCTGAACAAGGGCGGCTTTCCTGCAGGCGACGCCGAGTTGCCCTACCAAGCGGAGCTTCAGAAGCAGATCGTGTTCACAGCGACCAAGCCATAGGTTTCGTAACCGTGGCGGTTCGAACATGAGCAGCTCGCCGCTGTACCCGCGGGCGACTCCCCCATTAGGGGAATATTCAACGAGCGCCAGTTACCCCAGAATCTGCGGCCGGTACCTCAACAGTTCGATGAACGTTCAGCGCGGTGCGCTGGAGGCCTTGGTGGCGAAAGGGAGGAAGCGTATGAAGTCGCTACGGGTGGCGAAGGTTGTGTTCGTGGCAACAATGCTGCTGCCGGGGACGGCGTCGGCGCAGCAGGTCAATGCGAGCATCGTGGGAACCGTCAGGGATACGTCGGGCGCGATCCTGCCGGGCGTGACCGTGGAGGCGGCGAGCCCGGCGCTCATCGAGAAGGTGCGGTCGGTGGTCACGGATGAGCGGGGTGCCTATCGAATCGTGGATCTCCGGCCAGGTGCTTACACCGTGACCTTCACGCTTCCCAGCTTCTCGACGGTGCGGCGCGAGGGGGTCGAGCTCAACACCGGCTTCACGGCGACCGTGGACGGCGTGATGCAGGTCGGCGCGATCGAGGAGACGGTGACCGTCAGCGGGGCCAGCCCGCTGGTGGACGTCCAGAACGTCCGCACGCAGTCGGTGATGACGCGGGGCACGCTCGACGCGCTGCCGAACGCGCAGACGATCAGCAGCTTCTCGGCCCTCACGCTCGGCTCGAACGTCAGCGGTGTCGCCACCGGGTCGGACGTCGGCGGGAACCAGGGCGAGCAGGGCTTCGTGGTGATCCACGGCACCCGCACGACCGACATGAAGTACATGCAGAACGGCATGAACACGAACAACGCCATGTCGAGCAACGGCGGCATCTTCAAGGCCGGCCACAACATGAACCAGCTCGCGGTCTCGGAAGTGCAGATGTCGTACAGCGGCGCCGGCGCCGAGTTCGAGACGGCAGGCGCGCAGTTCAACTTCATCCCGAAAGACGGCGGCAACCGGTTCACCGGCGCTTCGCGGTTCTTCTACACGGACGAGAACTTCCAGTCACAGAACCTGAACGCGGCTCTGAGGGCTCGCGGCGTCCGTTCGAGCCAGCGCGTCAAACACATCTACGACGCCGGCGGCGCGGTCGGGGGCCCGCTGGTGCGCGAGAAGCTCTGGTTCTTCACCGCCCACCGGTGGTGGGGCAACGACGAGTATCAGCCGGGGATGTGGTTCAACGCGGCCCAGGGCTCGGGACGCTTCGTCCCCGACCTGAATCGGCGGGCCTACTATCGGAGCCACTCCCTCGAGCACGGCGTGAACTTGACGTATCAGTTCTCGAGCAAGGACAAGCTGACCTACTACAGCAACTACGCGACGACCTGCACCTGCTTCCAGGGCGTTGGCGCCACCGTGTCGCCCGAGGCCTCCTTCAGCCAGAGGATTCCGGCACGGCTCAATCAGGTGGCCTGGACCCGCGCCCAGAGCAACAAGGTTCTCCTCGAGTTCGGCTACACGTTTCTGCCGGTGCGGTGGCACATCTTCCACGATCCCCCGAACGTGAGCGGCACCGATGTGCCGATTGTGGAGCAGTCCACCGGCCTCAGCTACGGTGCCCGCGTCTCGACGACGCTGCCCTACAACGACATCGATGCCGGCCCGGGCAACGGCACCACCAACCTCAACCAGAGCCTTCGGGCCACGTTGTCCTACGTCACCGGAACGCACAACTTCAAGACCGGCACGACCTGGCTGGGCGGCTGGGATAAGCGATCGGGCGCTCAGAACGTCCTGCCGGGATTCGGTCCGGTGTCCTTCCGGCTCAACAATGGGATTCCGAACCAGATCACCCAGTGGGCATCGCCGATCTACCAGGCACAGAGCTTCTCGAACCTCGGGGTCTACGTCCAGGACCAGTGGAGCGTGAACTCGCGCATGACGTTGAACCTCGGTCTGCGCGGCGACTTCTTCGAGGGTCGCTACCCTGACCAGCA
>JBIKWH010000061.1:0-8415 GCA_044356435.1 Vicinamibacterales bacterium | reverse complement strand
TGATTTATCCGCTCGACCCCGCGCCGGGCAGACGCTGGGTACCGATCGTCTGGGTTGTCGTGGGCCTGGTCGGTACGGCCGTGCAGCTCGGCTTCACGGGCGGCGACAAGGGCCGCGTCGGATCGAAGAAGAAGTAGCGCGAAGACGCAGTAGCCCGGCGCTCGCCCGGCATCAGCGCCTTCGGATAGGGCGCGAAGCCGCTCCGGCCCAGCAGCCGCGCGGACACTCCAGGCGCGGGGTCATGCGGGTTCTCCGAAGCGCAGACGGATCACGTCCTGCCGATACTGAAAGATGCCGAGCAGCATCCGTTTGACGACGAGCACGTGCGCCAGCCGCCCGAGCAGGCCGAACGGGGGCGCGTAGTAGACGCGATCTTCCATGACCGTACAGTCGCCCTCGGCCCGGAAGGTGTGCTCGTGGTACCAGCTCCGGTACGGACCTGACTCCTGCGTGTCCACGAACCGCGTATCGGGTTCCCACGACGTGATGCGGGTGCGCCACATCATCGGCACGCCGCTCACGCGGATGCGGTAGTCGATCACGGCGTTCGCGCTGATGGCGGTCGGCCGATTCGTGATCAGGAACTGCATCGACGAGGGCGTGATCAGGCCGAGGTTCTCCGGCTTCGAGAAGAACGGAAACGTCTCGGCGAGCGACGCCGCCACGGTCGTGCTGCTGGAGAGGACGTAGCGCGGGCGCCGGGCCGCCAGATACGGATGCGTGGGCACGCGGGCCGGGTCGACCGGCTGAATGGAGACCGAGACGTCAGGCCGCAGGAGATCGGCCAGCGCCGGACCGAGTGTCCGGAACCGCCAGGCAAACTCGCAGTCCATGAGCCGGCCCGGGTGCGCGCCCTGGCTGTCGAGCAGCACGCCCGCCGCGTCCCCAAGCACGGCGCGGAGCACGATGGCCGGCAGCGGCGCCCAGACCGGACGCCTGAGGGCCATGCCGACGGCATGGGCAAAGTCGGTGGCCCGCACGGCCGACGGCGCCACGGCGTTGATCGGACCGGCATAGCGCGGGTCGTCGAGGGCGCGGACGATGATCTCCACCAGATCGTGGAGGTGAATCCACGACATGAACTGCCGGCCGTTGCCCGTCACGCCGCCGAAGCCCAGTCGGAAGGCCGGCGTCATCAGCGGCAGCGCGCCGCCATCGCGCGCCAGTACGACACCCGTGCGCAGCGTGACCACGCGGCATAGATCGCTCGCAGCATTCGCGGCCGCCTCCCAGTCACGGCACAGCGTGGCGAGGAAGTCAGTACCGGGCGCGCGATCTTCGCGGAGCAGTCGGTCGCCCTGGTTGCCATAGAAGCCGACGGCGCTGCCGGAGATCAACACGCCCGGCGCCCGTGGGAGCGCGCGCATCGCCGCCACGACGCGAGCGGTCAGGTCGACGCGGCTGGTGCGCAGGGTCGCGCGGCGCCGCGCGGTCCAGCGCCCGCCCATCACCGACTCGCCCGCCAGGTTCACCACGGCGTCCGCGCCGGTCAGGGCCTCCTGGAGACGCGCGTCGGTGCCGTCGTCCTGGACGAGGACGACATCCGCGCCGAGCCGCGCGCGCGCCCGCTCGGCGGAGCGGACCCAGGCGACCACGGTGTGTCCGCGGCGCTGGAGCGCCGGCACCAAGGCCCGCCCGACAAGCCCCGTGGCCCCCGTTAATGTGATGCGCATGTCTCTTGCCTTCGCCTCGTCAGGACGAGTCTACGCCGTATGGGACGATTTAGTCTATTGAAATCGTCTCTTTCGTCCCGTATGATGCCTCGCATGAGTGAACTGCTGACCACGATCGAGGCCTGCCGGCTCGCAGGCGTGGGGCCGACGGCCATCAAACGCTGGGCTGATGGCGGTCGCCTGCAGTGTGTCCGCACGGCCGGAGGGCATCGCCGCTTCCGCCGCAGCGAGCTGCAGGCGCTGATCCGCGAGATGGCGCCGCAACCGACCGCCTCCGGCGAGTGGGACGAGTGGGTCGAGTCGCTGCTCGATCAGGAAGGGCCGTTTCTCGTCGAGGCGCTGCTGCTCAGGGAGCGGGCGAAGCAGGGGTCGTGGGCGAGAGTCGCCGCCCGGGTTGGCGCCTTGCTGGCCGAGATCGGTGATCGCTGGGCGCGGGGCTCGCTCGCGGTGGCCGAGGAGCACCACGCGTCCGACCGGCTCCGCCGGGCGCTCGTGCGCGTCGCCGAGTCGATGCCGGCGTCGCCGGGTGCTCCTGCGTGCCTCGTGGCGGCCGCCGAGGGCGACCCCCACACCGGCGGCCTCGCCCTCACGGAGCTGACGCTGCGGGAGGCCGGCTGGCGCGTGATCTGGGGCGGCGCGCCCATGCCCGTGGAGGACCTGGTGGCCGCCATCCGGAGCTGGCAACCGCGCATGGTGGCGCTCTCCGCCTCCGTGGCCTCGAAGCCTTCGATCCTGCTGGCCGAAGCCGCCCGCGTGGCGGAAGCGTGCCGCGCGCATGGTGCCGTGCTGGCACTGGGCGGACGCGGCCACTGGCCCGTGATTCCCGCCGATGTCGGCCGCCGGTTCGAGGACTTCGAGTCGTTCGCGGCGTTTGCCGCTGCCACCGCCGCCGCTGCCGCCCGGGCCTCGCACTAGCGCCAGGGATTTCTCATGCCCTTCGCGCCGGGTGATCCGCGCATCTCCGTGCTGCGCGAGGCGCCGCCAGCCGCTCACGGCCGCATAGTCCTCTACTGGATGGTGGCCGCGCGGCGCACGCGCAGCAATCGCGCGCTCTCGCTCGCCCTGCGCCACGCGCGCCACCTGCGCAAGCCGCTCGTCGTCTTCGAGCCGCTCCGCGCGGACTATCCGTGGGCGAGCCGGCGCCTCCATCATTTCGTCATCGAGGGCATGCGCGACCAGGCGCGCGCCTTCGCGAGCACGCCCATCCACTACATCCCGTACGTCGAGCCGGCGCCTCGGGCCGCGCGCGGGTTGCTGGAGGCGCTGGCGCGCGAGGCCGCCGTGGTCGTGACCGACCGCTCGCCGGCCTTCTTTCTCCCGCGCATGCTGGAGGCGGCAACGGCCCATGTGCCCTGCCGCTTCGAGGCCGTGGACGACAACGGCGTGTTCCCGCTCGACGCCGCCACGCGCGTGTATCCCACCGCCTACTCGTTCCGCCGGTTCGTGCAAAAGACGCTGCCGTCGGTCGCTGGTGAGCTGCTGCACCCGCGGGACGAGGACCTGCGCGACGCACCCGCGCTTTCGGCCGCGGACACGGCGTGGCTCGCGCAGGTCGAAGCCAGGTGGCCGTCCTTCCCGGTCGAGGCGGACCTCTCCCGGTCGCTCGCCGCGCTGCCCATCGACCCATCTCTCCGGCCCGCGAGCCAGACCGGGGGGGAACGCGCCGCACAGGCCACGCTCGACCGCTTCCTTCACGACGGGCTGGCGCGCTACGGCGAAGACCGCAACCACCCCGACCTCGATCGCAGCAGCAACCTCTCGCCCTATCTGCACTTCGGGCACATCGCGGCTGCCGATGTGTGCCGGCGCGTGCTCGCGCAGGCGGGTTGGGCGGGCGAGTGCTCGAGCAAAACGGACGGTCACCGGGAGGGGTGGTGGGGGCTCGACGTGAACGTCGAAGGCTTCCTCGACGAGCTCATCACCTGGCGGGAGGTCGGGCTGAACGCCGCCGCGCATCTGCCGCGTTACGACCAGTTCGACACCCTGCCGGCCTGGGCCCGCGACACGCTCGCACGCCATGCGATCGACCCCCGCCCCACCCTCTACGACTTCGCCACGCTGGACGGCGCCGACACGCACGACGAGCTGTGGAATGCGGCGCAGTGGCAGCTCGTGACCGAGGGCCGGCTGCACAACATGCTGCGGATGCTCTGGGGCAAGAAGATCCTGGAATGGAGCGCCACGCCCGAGGCGGCCTTCGAGGCGATGGTGCGCCTGAACAACCGCTACGCCGTGGACGGCCGCGACCCGAATTCCTACTCCGGGATCGCGTGGGTGCTCGGCCGCTACGACCGCGCCTGGGGCCCCGAGCGGCCCATCTTCGGCACCATCCGCTACATGAGCTCGGTCAACACAGCCCGCAAGGTGCGGGTGAAGCAATACCTTCGACGCTACGCGCCGTCGACCAGGCTCTTCGCGTAGTCCAGGGAGCCGTGCGAATAATGCGACATACCGCGTCTGGCGTGTGCCCGGCCGCTGCGGTAGGCTCCGCGCCGGAGGTTGGCCATGGGCAAGGGACTCGTGTGTGGGCTGGTGCTGAGCGTCGGGTTGGGTGCGGCGGTGGCGGGGCAGACGCCACCTGCGCCGGCGGGGCGGATCAATCCGATGATCGCGCGCCTCGCGGCCGGCGGCATCGCCGATGGCGACGTGCTCACCTTCATCGACATGGAGCACAACCCGTATCTCATCGGCGACCTGCGTAAGATGCTCGACGACGCCGCGGCGCAGAAGGGGCCGGACGGGAAGCTCCTGAAGGCGCCGATCGTGCGTGTGCCCATGTATGGCAACGAGCCGTCCGCCTGGGCCGCGCTGCAGGTGCTGGACCTCGGCGCGCTGGGCGTCGTGTTTCAGTCCATCGAGAACCGCGCGTCGGCCGAGCGCGTCGTGGCCTCGATGCGCTTCCCGCCGCAGAAAGGGTCGAAGGTCTCGCCCGTGCCGCGCGGCACGCGGAGCGGAGCGCCCCGCGGCGGCAAGACCCTCGTGATGAGCGCGGACGACCTGCTCAAGCGCGCCGACGTGTGGCCGCTCAACCCCGACGGTGAGCTGATGGCCATTCCGATGATCGAGACGGCCGAGGCCGTGAAGAATCTGGACCAGATCCTCTCGGTTCCCGGCATCGGGGGCATCCTCGTCGGGTCCTACGACCTCAGCCTCAGCTATGGCGATGGCCCGCCGAAGAATGGCCCGAAGCCCTACGCCCCGGATACGGAAGGGGCCATTCAGAAGATTGCCCAGGGGTGCGCGAAGCACAAGGTTGTCTGCGGCATCGCGGCGGGAGGGGGGAAGGAATACCGGGATCAGCTCGTGAAGTGGGGCTACCGGATGTTCCTGAACTAGGCGGAAACCTTGCGGGTGCGGGCGAGTTTCAGTACCATCTGAAGGTTCGCCCGGCCTGCACGGCCCCCACCTCTATTCCTCGGTAGCTCAACGGCAGAGCATCCGGCTGTTAACCGGAGGGTTGCTGGTTCGAATCCAGCCCGAGGAGCCATTCACTGCGGCTTCGCCTTCGTTCACGGCTCTCGGGCTGGCTTCCGTCACGCCGTGAGGCGCTCCGCGCCCCACGAGCGGGGGCGAATCCACTGGTCCGGCTTCGCGAGGCCGTGAACTCAGCGCGGATGGAGCAGCGCCAGTTCGGCCCGGCGTATGGCCCGAGATCGAGTACCCTTGTCCCCAGGACGAGATGCGCCGCACGATGTGGATGGCCTCTACAGGCGCGAGTCTCTAGAGGAGATGTAGATATATGGCAACAGGCGTTGTGAAGTGGTTTAACGATTCCAAGGGCTTCGGGTTCATTACTCCGGACGACGGCGGTAAGGACCTCTTCGCGCACTTCAGCGCGATCAACTCGAGCGGCTTCAAGTCCCTCCAGGAGGGCCAGCGCGTGTCCTTCGAAGTGGGCCAGGGTCCCAAGGGGCCGCAGGCGTCCAACATCCAGGCGCTCTAAGCATCAACCGGGACGAGGTCACGCCTCGTCCCGGCCAGCGACGCGGGAGCCGATTGGCCTATCCGGCCGACGGTTCCGCTCGCTGAAGTCCCCGCCCTGCCGCAAGGAATCCCCAGCACGTTGTGAAACAGGTGTGGCCTACGGCTCTTCGACGACGCTCACGTCGACAGCCATGCCGAGGAACGACGAAGGTGCGCCGACGAAGGTGCCCCACAGGGGCAGCGCGTTCTGCTGGTCCCACGCCACCGCCACGCGAATGAGATTGCGATTGCCCACGATGCTGTTGGTGGGATCGAAGTCGACCCATCCCGCGCCGGGCAGGTAGGCCTGCATCCAGGCGTGGGTCTCGCCTCCGCATACGGTGGCGTCGGGATCCACGTCGGGCAGAAAAATGTACCCGCTGACGAAGCGGGCGGCGATGCCGAGCGACCGCACGGCCTCCATCATGAGCACGGCGAAATCCCGGCAGCTCCCGCTTCGGCGGCGCAGCGTCTCGCCGGGGCTCTGCACCCCCTTCTCCGTCCGTCGCATATAGACAAACTCGTCCTTGATGCCACGCGTCATGGCCAGGAGGAGCGCTGTCGTCGTGGTCGTTCCGGATGGCGCCAGGAAGCGCGCCGTCCAGGCATCGAGGTCGTCGTCCGGATAGTGGCGGATGAGCGCGCCGACGAGGTCTGGGCGTTCCTCGTCCGGGTACTGAAACGGAAAGTCACGCGCCCCGGGCTCAAGCGCGTAGTCGGGCAGCGCCGTCTCGATGTGCTCCAGCGTGACCGTGCTCTCGAAGCGCAGCGTGGCGGCCGCCTCGTCGAAGGTGGCGATGGCCACGGAGTTGTCGAAGACGTCGTGGACCCACCGAACATCCGACGGTCGGGGCAGGATGTCGAGCCTCGCCGTGATCAGCCGGAGATCGTGACTCGCTCTCGGCCGAAACATCATGCGATGCTCGCCGAAGCGGACCGGTTCGGAGTACGTGTAGGTCGTGACGTGTCGTACGGTCAGCAGGCGCATGGGCTCAGGCCGTGAGCTCGGCGCCGTACGCACCCGAGGTATTCGCGACCTGGTCCGTCCATACCGTGAAGCCCGCCAGCGTCGTGGGGCCGAAGGCATTGCTGATGGCCACATCCGTGGCGTCGCGCCCTCGGGCGATGAGCACGCGGCCGATTCTCGGGACGTTGTTCCTGGCGTCGAACGTGTACCAGCGCCCGCCGACGTACGCCTCGAACCACGCGGCGAAGTCCATCGGTCCGTACGGCGGAGGGACGCCGATGTCGCCCAGGTAGCCCGTGCAGTAGCGCGCCGGAATGTTCAGGCAGCGGCAGAACGCGACCGCCAGATGCGCGTAGTCACGACAGACGCCTTTCCCTTCCTGCAGCGCTTCCCACGCCGTTCTCGTCGACCGGGCATCCTGGTAGCTGAAGGCGATGTGGCGATGGACCCAGTCGCAGATGTCGTAGATACGCTGCGCTCCGGTCGACGACCGCCCGAAGAGGTTCCACGCAATGTCCGCCAGGCGATCCGTCTCGCAGTAGCGGCTTCCCAGAAGGAAGACGAGTGACTCCTCGGGAAGGTCCTGCACCGCGTGTTGCGCGTCCGACCGCGCGATATCGTCGGGCTCGCCCGTGTCGTTCACGAGCGCGCTGGCCGACAGGCGCAGCCGGCCGGCCGGTGCCATCAGCCGTGTGCACCAGTTGCCGAAGCCATCCCGGTATGCGGTCATCGGCACGGAGGGATCCACGACCATGCGATCGGGCTCGACGAGGTCGCCGGCGCGCGTGTGATGGATGTTGAGCATCAGCACCATCGGCGTGGGTTGGGGACACTCGTAGATGAGCTCGTATCCCGTGCGGATCCTGATTGTCGCCACGGCAGCCTTTCGCGAAGGGAGAGCCCGGGTAGGCCGGAGCCGCAGAGGGAGCGGATTCGGAGGGGAGACCTCATCGTAGTCGAGACGAGGCCGAGCGTCTGTCCGGTAGCGAACGGCGGGGCAGTCGGTGGACCTCCGGTGGTGCGGGATGGGTCGGCAACCTGGCGATTGCCGCGGGGGTCAGACGGCGCTCTGCGAGTCCGGCATCTGTTTCTCGTTGACGACGCCGAGTCCCGTGATGGCGCCCAGCAGAATCACGCCTCCGGCAACCTGGGTGGCGGAGAGGGTCGCGCCCAGCACCATCCAGTTCAGCAGCACAGACGCGAGCGGGAAGGCCAGCTCACACATCGTGGCGACCGACGCCCGCGTCGAGCGGAGTCCGTAGTAGTAGATCAGGAGCGAGATGAATCCGGCCACGACGGCCAGCAGGAACACGAGCATCCAGTCGTGCGCCGAGGCGCCCGCCACCTGCCCCATCCGTCCGAGCGCGAGGTTCACCACGATGAGCATCGCGAGGCCGGTCGTGAAGCGCAGTCCGGTGACGACCTGGAAGCTGGCGCGGTTCAGGACGTAGCGTCCGAACACCGTGGATCCACCCCAGAAGACCGCGGCGCCAAGCGCCAGCACAACACCCTGCGCGTCGGCACCCCAGGTGAAGCCCTTCGGTGTCCACTCCGGGAACGACACGAGATAGGCGCCGCCCATGGCGACGATGGCCCACGCCCAGAAGTGCCGCGACGGCCGTTCGTTGAGGACCACGGACGCCAGCGTGACGGCGATGAGTGGCTGCAGCTTCTGGAGCAGCACGGCCACGGACGGATTCACGTAGTGGAAGCTCTGCGTGAAGAGCACGGTGGCCGACGCCGACCCGCCGAATCCGACGAAGAGCACCGCGAGCCACTCCTGCCGTCGGAGCACGCGCAGTTCGGCCAGGC
>JBIKWH010000060.1:0-8421 GCA_044356435.1 Vicinamibacterales bacterium | reverse complement strand
CACGGAGCTGATTGGCGGGCCAGGCATCCGCGGATGGATAGATGCGCCGCACATGCGTGGAGGCGAGGCCGGTGCGGCTCGGTGTCGAGACCTCGGTGGTCACGACCTGTGCGCGCCAGGGATCGGAACGCCTCGCTGAGCGGGGCAGCTTCGCGGGGTCGAAGCGGACGATGTAGCTGCGGCCGGGGTCGAACGGAAACAGTGGCGTGAAGCGGAGCGCGCCATCCGCAACGGTGTAGCGGCCCAGCACGGCGGGCGCGTCGGCGCTGACGGACACGCGCAGGAGGGCCTGCCACGCGGCGTCGGTGGAGATGTCGCCCAGGGCGTCGAGGTCGCCGACCGGCAGACCGCCGACGGCGATCCACGACGGCTGATTCGACGCGTGCACGAGCTGGACGTCCGGCGTGATGACGACGTCCGATGAGGGACGGCACGCGACGACCACGCAGGTGGCCGCCGCGGCAGTGAGAAGCAGGAGCTGACGCCGGAGCCGGAACAACGGACGCGGCTATGGCAGCGCGATGGCGCGCAGGTCGAGACCCTTCGAGGCCGAGCGGGCGAGCACGAGGGCGCGTGTGGCGTCCAGGCCGTCGAGCTGTTCGACGCCGGTCAGCGACGCGATGGTCTCGAACGGTACGCCGCCGGTGGTCTTGATGGGCGTGGTGATGGTCGCTGCCCCGGCGAACGGCTCGGTCGGGATCTTCATCACGCCGCGGCGATTGTTGGCCATCAGCACGAAGTCCTTGCCGCCCTTGCTGTAGACCACCATGTCGAGCGGCCGGTTCCCGTTGCCGAACTCGCCGATGGTCTTGCCGCGCACATGTGCACCGGGCTTGAGGCTGGCGATAGGCAGCGTGACGATCGGTGTGCACAGGTACCCGGCGATCAAGGACGGCTCGCCGCCGATCGTGTAGGGCACGAAGGTATAGATGGGCGAGCGTGTCTCCAGTTGCGCGTGATTGGCGTGATAGATCTCGACATTCGTCGTGCCGGCCGCGGCCTTGAATGGATACGGGATGGCGCGGAGCGTGGAGTTGAACTCCTCGTTCGAGAGACCGGCGACGATGAGCTGACCGCCCACGTAGGCCATGTCCGTGATGGTGCGGACGCGCGGGTTCTGGTGCACGTACTCGGGACCCACCTTCACGTAGTCCATCGAGAAGGGCGAGGCAAACGCGGCCTTCCGCGGCGCGTCGCCGATGGCGACCTGGCTGAATTTCAGTGCCGCGGTGTTGACCAGCTCGACCTTCCCGGCGCCATCGACCCGGAGGAGCGCGGCCTGCGCGGTGTCGCCTTCCCCTCGCATCACCGACACGTAGGTGTTCCTGGTGATCGGATGCACGGCGATGTCGGTGATGAGCACCTGCGTACGGTCGGTGCCGAGCATGGCGGCGATGATCTGGTCGAGGTCGGCGACATCGCCCGTCCCCTTGGTGCCAGAGGCCTTCTTGAGATCGAGCGCGAGGATGGCGGCGCCGACGGTGTCGCCGGCGAAGAGCGTGCCGTCGGGCGCGAAGGTCAGCGGCCCGATGGAGGAGAACGAGGCTTTACCGGCCTTGCCAGCGAGGGTCGGCGCGGAGGGCGACCACGACGCGGCGGTCGCGAGCACCGCCAGCAGGATGCCGGTCAGGAACGTGCGCATGAGGGGAGCTCCTTTGTCAGTCTGGGCACCGTCACCTTAGGCTCCCCAGCCGGCGCTGTCAATTCAGGGGGCGCACTTTCCCGGGTGCGTTCGGCTCGCGTCAGTGGCACAATCCCGCGCGGAGCGTTCCTCATGCTGCGAATGGTTGCTGTTGCCCTGGTGTGTCTGACCGCCGTCCCTGGACTTGTCGCATTCAGGAACGGTGCAGTGTCGCCACTCGTTGGCGCGGATTACACCCAGATCGAGACGCTCTATGGCCGCAGTCTCCACGACCTCGGCCTGGGCGCGGATGGGGGGCGTGCGTTCGCCGCGAGCTTCACGCCTGACGGGACGTGGGTGCTGCCGTCGGGCACTGCCACCGGCCGGACGGCCATTGCGGCGCAGGCGCTCGCCGCGAAGGGTCGGCGCTTTTGGCTCACCAACCTGCATGTCGAACCGCTCCCGTCCGGTGTGACGGGGTGGGGATACGTCGTGCAGAGCCAGGGGACGTCGTTTGTCGAGGCGGGACTCTATCAGGACGTGCTGGTGAAGACGCGGGACGGGTGGCGCGTGAAGTCGCGGACGTATCACCCCGGCACGACCTGGCCGCGGGCTGAGTTGCCAGGCATGATGCGCGGCGCGAGCAACGGCCGGGTGCGCACCGCGACCGACTACCACGAGCTGGAGAACCTCATTGCCCGCTACAACGTGGGCTACGACAACTCGGGTCCATTCGACAAGGGCCTCCTCTCCGTTCAGCCGTTCACGCCCGATACGCGCTTTGAGCGGATCGGCGGGCCGACCTTCACGGGCGCGGAAGCCGCCAAGCAGTCGGGTGGCCATCCGCCTCTCCTTCACCATTGGGACACCAACCTCATCATTGCTGTGGCGCCTGGCGGTGAGGTCAGCAGTGTCAGCTACGACCTGACCTTCAACGTTGAGCGGGGTGGTTCGCCCGTGAAGATCGGTGGCGTGGGGCTCCTGCACCATCGCTACACGATGACGTCCGACGGCTGGCGGATCGGGTACCGGCGCTACGAGGGCGTGGGGACCACACCGCAGATCAACTGGCCGGACGTGGCGCTGACACCCCTGTCCGTGACGCTTGCGGCAGAGAAGCCGCTGAAGAAGGGCGACCTGAACCCGGCTGACGTGGTGGCCATCAAACAGCTCTACCTCCTGAACAACGTGGCGCTCGACAGTGCGGCAGAGGGCGGTCGCCGTTTCGCGGCGACGTTCACGCCCGACGGTGTGCTCACGGAAGGGGCGAGGCGGGCCGTGGGGACCGACGCGATCGCGCAGGTGGCGGCGGCCGTCACGCCGGGCCTTCACCGCTGGATCAGCAACATCACCTCGGAGCCCGCGAAGGGCGGTGCCACGGGGCGTGCCTACGGGTTCCGGCTGGCGCTCAAGGGTGAGCCCGGCGTGTCCGAGAACCGGCTGGAGGAGATGGTGCTCTACGAGGACCAGCTCGTGAAGACCGCGCAGGGCTGGCGCTTCAAGGAGCGGCGCATCACGTCCACGCCCGTGGCCCGTCCCGGGGCCTGACCACGACCCGGCGCACGGCATCTCTGCCTCCCGGCACGGTCGTCGGCGATGGTACGATGCCGTCCCGCATGCCCTCTTATCACTCCGCCCACCTGACGCCTGACGGCGCCCGGACCGTGGTGTGGCGGGTCATCGCGGATCACCTCGCGAAGTGGATTCCCGACGACGCCTCGGTGCTGGAACTGGGCGCGGGCTACTGCGACTGGATCAATCACGTGCGCGCGGCACAGCGCGTGGCGTCGGATGTCTGGCCCGAGGTCTCGCAGCACGCCGCGCCAGGCGTGGAAGCCCGTGTCCTCGATGCGGGCAGGGACGTCGCGGGCCTGCCGGACGCGAGCTTCGACGTGGTGCTGGCCTCGAACCTGCTCGAGCACTTCGAGCCGGATGTCACCGCGGCGCTCGTGCGCGAGGTCTTCCGGGTGCTCACACCAGGCGGCCGGTTCCTGATCGTCCAGCCGAACTTCCGGTACGCCTATCGCTCCTATTTCGACGACTACACGCACCGGTCGATCTTCACGGATGTGTCGCTGCCGGCTCTGCTGCGCGCCTCGGGCTTCGAGATCGATCACGTGGACCCCACGTTCGTGCCCTACTCGATGCAGGGCTCGGCGATCACACCGCGCGCCTGGATGGTGCGTCTCTATCTCGCCTCGCCCGTCCGGCCGCGCGCCGGGCAGATGTGCGTGGTCGCCCGGAAGGTGTAGCGGTGTACGAGGGGAAGTCGGTCTCGGTCGTGTTTCCCGCCTACAACGAGGAGGGCAACATCCGTATCGCCGTGGAGGACTTCTTCGCGTCGGGCGTGGTGGACGAAGTCGTCGTCGTCAACAACAACTCGCGCGACCGTACGGCTGAAGAAGCCGGGCAGACGCGGGCGCGGGTCGTGCACGAGTCGGCGCAGGGTTACGGGCACGCCCTCCGGCGCGGTCTGCGGGAGGCCACGGGGGACTACGTCATCCTCGCGGAGCCGGACGGCACCTTCGTCGGACGGGATGTGCTGAAGCTGCTCGCCTACGCGCACGACTTCGACGTGGTGTGCGGCACGCGGACCACGCGCGAGCTGATCTGGGAGCAGGCCAACATGGGCTGGTTCCTGCGCGTCGGGAACGTGGTGGTCGCCAAGCTGCTGCAGGTGCTGCACGACGGACCCTCGCTGACCGACTGTGGCTGCACGCTGCGGCTCGCGCGGCGGGAAGCCGTGGCCCGCATCGTCGACGATCTGACGGTCGGCGCGTCGCACTTCCTGCCCGAAATGGTGATCCTCTCGCTGAAGCGCGGCCTCAAGGTGATTGAGGTGCCGGTGAACTACCGCGGGCGCGTGGGGGAGTCGAAGATCACCGGGACGCTGAAAGGCACGCTCCGCACGGGCACGCGGATGATTCTGCTGATTGTCCGTCTCCGCCTCAGTCGATGACGCACCGCTGGTTCGTGGCGCTCCTGCTCGCGGCCGTGAGTCTGGCCGTCTACGCCTCCACGCTCACCAACTACCCAGTGCAGGACGATTTCGGCGTGCTGGCGCTGCTCGGCAGCAAGCCGGCCGACTCCTTTCCGCACTGGTTCGTCAGCACGTGGATGGACGACATCTGGGGCTACACGCCGGACGAAGTGCGGCCGTTCCCGGCGGTGTCCTACCAGCTCACCACGCTGCCGGGTGCCACACACACGTTCGCCAACCATGCGCTGAACGTCGCCCTCCATGCGGGTAACGCGTGGCTCGTCTTTCTGCTCGGTCTCGAGGCACTCGGGCTGGGCCTCGGCGCGGCCGCGCTGGGCGCGGTTGTTTTCACCGTGCTGCCGATCCAGACGGAAACGGTGGCGTGGATCACGGGTCGCGTGGACTCGCTGCCGGCCATCTTCTACCTCGCGGGCGTGCTCGCGTGGGTGCGCTGGCGGAGGCGGGGCGGGGCTGCGCGCTACTGGGCGGCGTTCGCCTGGCTCTTTCTGGCGCTGTTCTCGAAGCAGAACACGATCACGTTTGTCGCCGCACTCGCCGTGGCTGACCTGCTGCTGCTCGGTGTCAGGCCGTTCGCGAGCGTCCGCGCGTGCGTGGCCACGGTCCGCGCCTACGTGCCGTTCGCGGTGCTCACGGTCGGCTATCTCGGCCTTCGTTACGTGCTCTTCGGCGCGGTGGTGCGCGAAGACACGCTCGCGGCCCAGCCTGACGGAGTGGTCACCCTCATCCTGACGCACCACCTGGAGCGGCTGGTGCTGGGCTCGCTGACAGCGGCGAAGGTCGGTGGCTGGACGTTCGCGGCCGGAGGCGTCGCGCTGGTGGCCGTCGGCTTGTGGCGCCTGCGCGGGGCGCGCGGCCCCGTCGTGCGCGGCGTGGCCTTCAACCTGGCCTGGATTGCGCTCGGGCTCCTGCCGGTCGTGGTTGCGGGGTACGAGTCGCCGCGGCATGTGTATCTGGCGTCGGCCGGTTGGGCGTGGCTCGTCGGGCAGTGGGCAGAGGTGCTGTGGCGCGCCAGCCCCGGCCGCCTGTGGCGTCCCGTGGCGGTGGGCGTGACGGTGGCCCTCCTCGGGCTCTACGCGACGCAGGTGGCCGCCGACGTGCGGCTCTGGAACACGCGTGCACGCGTGTCGGAAGTAGCGGTCCGCGATCTGGACCGGGAGCTGGCGGGCCTGCCGGACGGCACGCTCGTCGTCGTCGGTGCGCCGGATCGCAGCTGGGAGTGGGCGCTGCCGTTCGTGGCGCGGCCGCCCTATGCTTCGACGGATCACTGGGCGCGCCTCACGGTGATCAGCCCGCGTGCGCTGCACTGCTGCCGGGCGCAGTGGGAGGGGTACACACGGGAGGCCGTGGCGCGCTGGGAGTCCGCCGGCACACGGGCGGTCGTGGCCGTGTTCTGGGACGCGGAGACGGGCGCGCTCTCCCGGGTCACCTCCGCGCAGGACTCCGCGCTGGGAGCGACGCTCTCGGTTGTCGCCCAGGCACGGGACCCGCTCGCCCTGGACCGGTCGATCGTGGACGTCCTCCGCACACTCGTCGCGCCGCGCCAGGTCAATTGACAGCACACGCCGATCGGTGGCGTGGCCCCGACGCTGGCCCGGTTGCGGGTGCCGCCTCCGGGATGGTACGGTCCCGCTATGCCCAGACTGATTGCCGCACCCACTGTGGTGCCTGCCGCCGGACTGCCACCGAAGCGGATCGAGGAGTATGCCGGTCGCGTGAACTCAGGTCATGCCTCCGTGAGCGTGGCGCGGATGGTCTCGCCCGCCGGGTGGGTGGAGCCCGGGCAGCGGCCGGAGTTTGAGGAGATCACGGTCGTGCTGAAGGGGATGCTCAAGGTCGAGCACGAAGGCGGCGCGATGGACGTGCGCGCGGGACAGGCCATCGTGGCGGCGCCGGGCGAGTGGGTGCGCTACAGCTCGCCAGAGCCGGGCGGCGCCGAGTACGTGGCCATCTGCCTGCCGGCGTTCTCGATGGACGCCGTCCACCGCGACGACGCCTGACCCGGAGAGGCTGTCTCGACCGTCGTGCCGACCCTCAGGGGCCGGCACGAAACGCGACAACTGTCCGGCACGGCGTCGGCGTACGATGCTCCCTCGCCTCCCGCCGCATGCACCGTCCCCGGTTCCTTCTCCTCTGCATCGCCCTCCTCCTGCCCCTGCCGGCTGCGGCCCAGCGCGCACGCGGCATTGACCATCCACAGCGGCATGCCCGCGCGGCCCGTGTGGAGAAGGATCGGATCCACGTGGACGGGAAGCTCTCCGAGCCCGAGTGGGCCTCCGCCGAGCCACTGACGGACTTCTTCCAGCAGGAGCCCACCGAAGGCGCTCTCAGTAACTTCAAGTCGGACGTCCGGTTCGTCTACGACGACGAGACGCTCTACGTCGGCGCGATGCTCTATGACCCCGAGCCGGACCGGCTCGTGAGCAACGAGCTGAAGCGCGACTTCGCGCCGCGCGACAGCGACATGTTCGGGATCACGCTCGACACGTTTCTCGACAAGCTGAACGGTTACGGCTTCTTCACGATGCCGATGGCGGCGTGGCGCGATTCCCAGGTGGCCGACGACGGCCGCGCCAACAACCAGAACTGGGACGGGATCTGGAAGGTGAAGACGTCGGTCGTGGAGAACGGGTGGGTGGTGGAGTATTCCATCCCGTTCAGGAGCCTGCGATTTCCGCGGCGCGACGCGCAGGTGTGGGGGCTCAACGTCGTCCGGCTCATCCGCCGCACCAACGAGATCACGTTATGGAACTTCGTGCCGCGGTCGTTCCCGCTGTCGAAGCCGTCGTTTGCCGGCACGCTCGAGGGTATCCAGGGCGTGAAGCCGGGGCGCGACCTGCGCGTGAAGCCCTATGGCCTGACGTCGATGACGAACCGCGCGGGTTCGACGAGCGGCGTGTTCGACGGCGGGCTGGATGTGAAGGCCGGCATCGGGTCGAACCTCGTGCTCGACGGCACGGTGCGCACGGACTTCGCGCAGGTCGAGGTGGACGAGCAGCAGATCAACCTGACGCGCTTCAGTCTGTTCTTTCCGGAGAAGCGCGAGTTCTTCCTCGAGAACCAGCGTGCCTTTCAGATCAACTCGACGCTGGCCGGCACCAACCTCGTGCCCTTCTTCAGCCGGCGGATCGGATTGAGCGACAGCGGCACTGAGATTCCGCTGATCGGTGGCGCACGCCTCTCGGGCCGGCAGGGCCGGAACACCGTGGGCCTGCTGAACATCACGACCGAGGCCGTGTCGCGGCCGGGGCAGACCCGCGTGCCGCGCAGCAACTACACCTTCCTGCGCTACGGCCGGGACTTCCTGAACAACTCGTCGGCCAGCGCCTTCTACATGGGCCACGAGCAGGGCGCCAACGCCAACCGCGTCGCGGGCACGGACATGCAGCTCACCATCCGGCGACGGACCGTGGTGGATGTGGTGGCCATGCACTCGGAGACGAACGGCGCGCCCTCGGGCAACGCGTTCCGGGCCGGCGTGGACTTCGATTCGTCGGTCACGCGCGTGGCGGCCAGCGCGACCCGGCTGGACCCGACCTTCCGGAACGACCTCGGCTTCATCCAGCGCCCCGGGCGCGACATCTACACCGCGCTGGCCTCCCGCGGCATCCGGCCGTCGAAGGCTCGCGCGAAGATTGTCCGGGAATACACGCCGGGCGTCTCCTATACGCGGTTCGTCCGGGATGGGCTCGGCACCGAGACAGGCACGCTGAGCCCGTCGCTGGGTCTGACGTTCGCGGACGCGTCCACCGCCGCGGTCACCTGGCAGCGGAGCGAGGAGGCACTCGCGGCGCCGTTCCGG
>JBIKWH010000059.1:0-8457 GCA_044356435.1 Vicinamibacterales bacterium | reverse complement strand
CCCGCACCCGTCCGGCGAGACCCGCTGCCGCGATGCGTTCGCCCGCCACGCGCGCCTGCACGGGACTCAACGTGACGCCGGTGCCCGTGATCGGCAGCCGCCCGGCGAGATAGCAGAGGCTCGCGCCGATGCCGCAGCCCAGGTCGAGCACGTGCGGCGCAGTCGTCGACGGCACTCCGTCGGCAACCGCCGCCGCGATGGCGTCTTCGACAAACCGGAACGCGGCAGCCTCGTTCGTCACGCCGGGTCCCCACACCGCGCGGTGGATGGCACCCACCGCGCCGCCCTGTCCCAGCGTCACGAAGGCCGGTGTATTGCGATCGTAGAAGCGGCGGACGGCGTCGATGTCCGCGGGTGATCCCGCAGGCGCGGTTCCAGGAGGCACGGTCGTCATTATCCGCCGTGCGATAGTAGAGCCGCCCGATGTCCTCCGACGCCTCTCTGTCCGCCTGGCGCCTGCTGCGCGCCGCGGCGGGACACACCGACACCGTGCGCCGTCACGCACAGCCCGCGGCCTTCCGGTTGTCCCCCGATGGCACGGCGCTCGTGGGCGCCGGGGATGGCGCGGAGCTGGCGTGGGAGCCGGCCACGGCCTGGAGCGTCCGGCTGCCCGCGGGCGATGCGCGCGCACCGATGCTGGACCTCTATCTGCCCGTGCTCAACGCCTCACCCGAGCGGCCAATCACGGTGGGGCACCTCGGGCAGAGCCTCGACGGATTCATCGCCACCCCGTCCGGCGACTCGCAGTTCGTCACCGGCGAGGAGAACCTCGTTCACCTGCACCGGATGCGCGCCCTGTGCGATGCGGTCGTCGTCGGCGCCGGCACGGTCGCCGCGGACAACCCGCAGCTCACCACGCGCCTGGTGGAGGGCCGCAGCCCTTTACGGGTGGTCTTCGACCCTGCACGACGCGTGGATCCGGGCGCGCGACTGTTCTCCGATGGCGCCGCGCCGACGCTCTACGCCTGCGCCCGGTCGAAGGTCGCGCCCGGTGAAACACACGTGGGCGATGCCGAGATCGTCGGGCTCGATGGTGACCGTGATGGCGCGATGAAGCAGTTGCTCGCCGCGCTCCGTGCCCGCGGCTGTTTCCGGATCTTCGTGGAAGGCGGCGGCGTCACTGTCTCGGCATTTCTCGAAGCGGGTCTGCTGGACCGGCTGCAGATCGCCATCGCACCCCTCCTGATCGGCGACGGGCGCCCGGCGATCCGCCTCGCGCCGCAGGCCAGCCTCAGCGACTGCCGGCGGCCGTCCTACCGTGTGTTCCGCATGGGCAGCGACGTGCTGTTCGACTGCGACCTGCACGGCGCCGGACCTGATGCGGCGCCGGATCCGGCACCGCCACCGACCCCCGCAGTGCAGCGCGTCATCTGACTCATCGACCCCGGTCGTTCCGGCGCAGCGTCTTCCACAGACCGATGAGCGCGATGAGCAGCAGGCCGAGGGAGGCGGGTGGGAAGTCGGAAAGACTCGGCATGGCGCGGCTACGGCGTGGCCAGCATGTCGAAGTGCCCGACGGCCAGCCGTGACTGGCCGGCGTCCACCTGCGCCAGCCGGCGAGCCGTCCACGCGGCGATTCGCGCTGCCTCGTCGGGACGCACCTCACGCGCGGCCGACGCCCATCCGTCGATCAGATACCGCTGCATCTCACGTGCGTCGCCATCGATCGCCCAGTCGCTCGGCTCGGTTCGCACCGTGAAGCCCGCGGCTTCAAACGCGGCCCGGGCCGCATCCGTGGCCCCCGGGCCGGCCGCCGGTCCGCCGAGGCCCTTGTCGCGGCCCTGATGTTGATTGAACAGCGCGAACACGCGCGCGTCGTCCGGGTCCTCGGGCGCGCACGCGTTGTGGCCGTTGTAGGTGATGGTGAAGAGCGCGTTCGCCCCTTGCTGCCGGCAGTGACCGGCCACCGTCCGCAGCCAGGCCGGCGAGACGAGGTCCAGAAGCGCTGAGGCGGTCACGAGATGCCGCCCGTCGAAGATCGAGGGGTCTCCCAGCGGGCCGAGGTCCATCTGCCGTGTCTCCACCACGCAGTCCAGGCCGTTGCCGGTGATGACCAGACGGTCGCCGGCGACGTCAGCCGACAGGCCGCGTGCAGCGGCCCAGGGCGCCGTGCGCGCCAGCAGATCCGCCAGGAGATCCGCGCCGCGATCCACGACGAGCCAGCGCTGCCGCGGCGGCAGTCGCGGAATCAGATAGCGCAGGTTCGACCCGGCTCCCGTGCCGAGGTCGAGGAGCTGTGCCGGTGCCGAGCCGAGGGCACCGAGCGTCCCCGCGGCCAGCTCCGTCAGGGCGGTCGAGCGCGCCTCCGCGTCCGCGGCCTCGCGGAGCTTGAGCCAGCCGGAGAGCTCGGCATTCGGGGTGGAGGCGCCGCGTATGGGGTTGGTGTGTGTCATCCGATGGTGGCGAGTACGTGCTCGAAGGCCGTCGCCTGATCGTGCCACGACGGCAGGTGTTCGGCGGCACGGAGCGCGCCCCCCGCGAGCCGCGCGCGGAGGCCGGCATCGCCAAGGATGCGGGTGAGCGCCGCGACGAGCGCGCCTTCATCGTCCACGGGCACCACGATGCCGGCCGTGTCGCCCACCAGCGCGGGAATCGCTCCCGTGTGCGTGCTGACCACCGGCAGTCCCCAGGCCAGCGCGCTGCTGACGGCCATGCCGTAGGTTTCGCGGCGCGTCGCCAGCACGAAGGCGTCCGCGTTCGCATAGGCGTCCGCGAGCTCGGCGCTGTCGAGGTTACCCGCGAGCGTGACCTGATCCGCCAGGCCGAGCTCCGCGATGAGCGCCCGCACCGCTGTCACGGTCTCCGGCGAGTGCGTCTGGCTCCCGGCACAGGTCAGGTGCCAGTGGTTGCGGCCCGTCGCCGCCAGCGCGCGCAGGAGCGCTGCGTGGCCCTTGCCGGGGTTGATCGTCGCCACCGAGAGCAGGTGCACCCGGTCGCCGTGGGCGTCGCGGCGCGCGCGCGCGGCCCGGATCTCGTCGGCCGACGGTCGGTCCGTGCCGGGCTCCACGAGGTGCAGTCGCGCAGCCGGAACGCCGTAGCCGTCGAGGAGGGCGCGCGTGGCCTGACCGGTGATGATGACCCCGGCCGCGAACCCGAGCGCGCGTGCCTCGCTGGAGCGGAACGCGGCGGTCGCGTCCGGTGGAAGTCCCGGATCGGCCGCGAGCGGCAGATGCACCACGGGGACGAAGTGGAGCCGCGCGGCGTGGCGCGCGATGACGTCAGGGACGCAGCCATAGATCAGGCCATCGACCACCGCGACGGCCCCGTCGGGGCACGCGCGGAGCACGTGCTCGAACCGTGCCACGGCGTCGGCCTCCGGGCGTGGAAACCCGCCGCCCACTTCCGCCACGTCCGGCGCCAGACCCCGCGCCCGGAGCTGCTCCACGATGCGGCGGTTGTAGGTGGAGCCTCCGGTCTTCGCGTCGAGCCGGCCCGGGACGATCACGACCAACGGCATCAGGTGCTAGCCGAGGGACCCTTCGTAGCCGGCTGACGCGACGTGGGATTCGTGCAAGGTCACGCGAATATCACGGATCGCGGCGGCGCCGGGGCCGAGCTCGCCCGCCGCGATCGCCGCGGCGATCTGGTCGAACACGTGACGCGCCACGACTTCGGTCGTCGTGTTGCGGCCGGCGAACACCGGCACTTCGTCAAGGTTGCGATAGTTGATCGCGCCGAGCACGCGCTTGAGCGTGTCGGTGGCGCGGCCGATGTCGACCACGATGCCATCCGCATCGAGATCGGGCCGCCGGAACTCCACGTCGACGACGTAAGTCGCCCCGTGCAGCTTCTGGGCGGGGCCGAACACATCGCCCTTGAAGCTGTGGGCAATCATCACGTGGTCGCGGACGGTAACGCTGTACATGGGTTGGTCCTCTGGCGATTAGCGCCTGTCAGTAACGGATGCGATGACAGATCGTGTCACCGGGAGCGGTGGCGAGCCGCGCCATCGTGGCGGGCAGGTCGTCGAAGGCGCTTTCGTCAGTGACGAGCGCGTCGAGTCGCGCATCGTCAAGCAGCCGCAGGGCCAGCCCCATGCGCCGCGCATACGACCACCGCGCGCGCTGCGAGGGCGCCACATGACCCACCTGCGACGACACGATCGAGAGACGCTTCGCGTGAAACGCTTCACCGAGCGGCAGCGGCACGCTCTGGGTGCCGAACCAGCTCATCTCGACGATGCGGGCTTCCATCGCCGCCGCCGTGAGCGCGGCGGCCAGTCCGGCCGGAGCGCCGCTCGTGTGGATCACGACATCCGCCTCCAGGCCGGCGGCGTCAGCCGCGAAGGCCACGCCGAGCGCACCGGCCGTGTCCGCGCGCGCCGCGTTCACATCCACGAGCGTGACCTCGCAGCCGGGCGTCCGGCCGGCCAGCCACGCCACGAGGCTGCCCACGGCGCCGCCCCCGATCACGGCCACGCGGTCACCGGGCTTGAGCTCCGCGTCCCAGAGGCCGTTCACGGCGGTTTCCAGGTTGGCCGCCAGCACGGCGCGCGCCGGGTCAACCGTATCGGGCACCGGGTGTACCGCACCGGCCGGCACGACGAAGTGTGTCTGATGCGGATAGAGCGTAAAGACGTGACGGCCCACGAGTGAGGCCGGTCCGGCTTCGACGACGCCGACATTCGCGTAGCCGTATTTCACGGGCGCGGGGAAGTCGCCGGCCTGGAAGGGCGCCCGCATCCGGGTGAACTCGCTCGGCGGGACGCGCCCCGAGAAGACGAGTGACTCGGTGCCGCGGCTGACACCGCTCCACCTGGTGCGGACGAGGACGTCGCCTGTGCCCGGTTCCGGCAGCGTCTCTGACCGGATCTCGCCGCGCCCGGGCGCCGCCACCCAGAACGCCCGCGCGTGTGTCGTCATCCGCAACTATTCTCTCGCAGCCGACACTCCTGTCGACCGTCTCGTGCGACGAATAGCTAGAATCCCCACTGGAGGCTGACGCATGGCGATTTCACGACGTGACGCACTCGCGGTATCCGGTTCCACGCTGATGGGCCTGTCCCTGGACCTGCTGGACGGGCGTAGTGGCGAACTCCTCGCGCAGACACCGGCGCCGGCGACAGCGAAACCCGCCGAGCCCTGGCCCGACACACTGGTCGAGCGGCCCCTGCGAGCCGGATTCCCCGCGCCGCTTCCGCTGAACGCCGACGGCTCCGCGCCGGAGCACCCCGCGTCGGCGGCTGGTCCGATCACCGACCCGCTCATGTGGCGCACACCGGACAAGGCCGCGCCCGCGATCGAGTACGACTTCAGAAAGCTGGCCGTGAAGGTCGACACCCGCGGTCTCGCGAAGATGGGTGGCACGTTGCGGTTCGCGGACCTCGAGAAGCTCCCGCAGGTCTCGCACACGTTCCTGCTGCAGTGCGGCGCCGCCAATCCCAGGGGCATCGTGACGTGGACGGGCGTGCGCTTCGCCGACGTGGCGGATATGCTGGGCCTGGTGCCCGGCGCGCACTACTGCCGCTTCGTCGCCTCCGATCGGCACTACGTCGATGAGTCGATCGCGACACTGCGCCACCCGCAGGTCATGCTCGCCTGGATGATGAACGGCGCGCCGATTCCTGCGAAGCACGGAGCCCCGCTGCGCCTGATCATGCCGTTCCGGTACGGCAACCGCAGCATCAAGGCGATTACCGAGATCGTCTTCGGCACGCCGAGCCTGCCGATGCCGCCGCTGCCGGCCTGATCGCCACCGCCCGGTCGACATCGACATCCGGCGGGCGGCGAACCGCCTGACGGTCGCCCGGAGACCGAGCCCTGAGGAAGGGCAGAATACGGATGCTGATGTCTCCGCGCGCGCAGTTGCTGCTGACCGGTCTTGTCGCGCTCGCGACGCTCGTGGTCGGGGCGCGTCTGCTGGCCTCGTTCGCCGGGTTGGACGTGCTCCTTCCGGCCATGGCGGCGCTCGTGCTGGCCGCGAAGCTGCTCATCGCGCTGAACAGCATCGAGGCGGGGCATCCCCATGCCAGGCTCGGACCCGCCAATGTCGTGACGTTGGCCCGCGCGGCGATGGTCGCGCTGCTGGCGGCCCTCATCCGCGACGTACCGTCCGAGCTCTGGGCCTGGATCGCGATCGGGCTCGGCACGATGACCGCGTGCCTGGACGGCGTGGACGGCTACCTCGCGCGGCGCACGGGGCTGACCAGCGCCTTCGGCGCCCGGTTCGATATGGAGACGGACGCCTTCTTCATCCTCGTCCTCTCCGCACTCGTCTGGCGGTCGGGCGTGGCCGGGGCCTGGATTCTGGCTGCCGGTGGCCTGCGCTATCTCTTTGTCGCCGCGGGGTGGGTGCTGCCGTGGATGCGCGCGCCTCTCTCCCCCACGCTGCGCGGGAAGACGATGGCGGTGGTGCAGATGGTGGGCCTGCTCGTGGCGCTGGGGCCGCTCGTCCCCGCGCCATTGAACACATGGGCGGCGGGGCTGACGCTGGCGGGGCTGACGTGGTCGTTCGGGCTGGACGTGCGGCGGCTGTGGCGCGGACGGGTACGGCCGCCCGCTACAGCATCGTGAGCTGGTGACCCAGCTTTTCCTTCTTCGTCTTCAGATACTGCCCGTTCCACGCCGATGCTGGAATCTCGATCGGCAGCCGCTCGGTGACCGACAGGCCATCACCCGTCACGCCGCTGAGCTTGAGCGGGTTGTTGCTGAGGAGGCGGGTCGACTTCACGCCGAGGTCCCGGAGGATCTGCACGCCGACCCGGTAGTCGCGGGAGTCCGCCTCGAAGCCGAGGGCCTCGTTGGCCTCGACCGTGTCGAAACCCTTCTCCTGCAGCGCGTAGGCCCGGATCTTGTTGGCGAGGCCGATGCCGCGCCCTTCCTGGTAGAGGTAGAGGATGATGCCGCGGCCTTCTTCCGACACCCGCTGCATGGCGGTGTGGAGCTGGGCGCCGCAGTCGCAGCGGGCCGAGTGGAAGATGTCGCCGGTGACGCACGAGGAGTGCACGCGCGTCAGCACGTTCTCGCCGTTGCCGATCTGACCCTTGACCAGCGCCACATGGGTTTCCCCCGTGGCCGGGATTTCGTAGACGTGGATGTCGAAGTTGCCGAACTCAGTCGGGAGCTGGGCCGTGGCGGCGCGGGTGACCGACGGCCGGCCCCGGAAGGCGTCCAACGTGCGTGCGACCAGTTGTGAGAGCCACGAGCCCATGTAAGTTCTTCCCGGAACGACCGTCGTTCCGGAGGTTCCAGATGAAAGGTTATCGTAAGAAGGCATGGATGGGGTGGTAATCCGTTCGGGATTTCTCCTTTGGATATACATATTTGCGGCGATCGGGCTGCTCAATGCCTCTTTGACGTTTGCAAACGTCTGGCCGACGCTCGGCGTCGCGTGGCGTGGCGGCCTCTCGGCTGAGCTGGCCGTCGTGCTGGCGGCCCTGGTCTGGCTCCGCCGGCGGTCCGGCGCGCCGCTGTCCGCCCGCCTGATTGGACGGCTGACCTGGCTCTGGGTGTTCCTGGCCGTCGGGCACTACATCGATGCCACGGCGCGGTCGCTCTACGGGCGCGACGTGAACCTCTACTGGGACCTGAAGCTGATGCCCAACGTCAGCGCCATGTTCGCCACCGTGGCCAACGTGGCACTGGTGGCGGCCGTGGTCGTGGGCGTCGTGCTGGTGCCCTGGCTGCTCGCGTTCCCGGTCCGCTGGGCCTTCCGGCAGGTGGCGGCGTCGACGGAGGTACCGGCGGCCCGCCGGGCGATGGCGGGCTTCGCGGGGATTGTTCTCCTGCTCGGCGGCCTCCAGCTTGCCGGCCGCCCTGTCCCAGGTCCCCTCTCCGTCGAGGCTCCGATCTCGCTGGCCTACGCCTCGGAAGCGGCCGAGGTGCTCTACGAGGCGAGTGGCGTCGGGCGGAAGGCGGTGCCGCCGGCGCCATCAATGGATGGCAACCTCGCCCGCGTGCAGGGCGCCGACGTCCTGCTCATCTTCTTCGAGGCGTACGGCGTCGTGGCGTGGGACAAGCCCGAGCTGGTACGCGACCTGGCGGCCACGCGCGAGGCCCTGGCGCAAGACATCGCCGGCACGGGACGCGGCGTGGTCTCGGCGACGGTCGAGTCCACGACGTTCGGCGGCGAGTCGTGGCTCGCGCACATCAGCCTGCTGTCCGGCACCCACGTGCGGAACCCGGACATCAACGCCCGCATCATGCGCGACCGCGAGCGCGACACGATGGTCAAGGCGTTCGGCCGTCGCGGTTTCCGGACCGTGGCCGCGATGCCGGGGCTCCAGCTCAACTGGCCCGAGGGCGACTTCTACGGCTTCCATCAGATCTACGGGACGAAGGCGCTGAACTATCAGGGACCGCCGTTCAGCTGGTGGGACCTGACGGATCAGTTCACGCTGGCGCGGCTCGACCAGCTCGAGCTGGCCGAGGTCGGGCACCCGCCCGTGTTCGCGTTCCTGCCGACCATCAGCAGCCATGCCCCCTTCACGCCGGCGCCGCCGTACCAGCCGGACTGGGC
>JBIKWH010000058.1:0-8535 GCA_044356435.1 Vicinamibacterales bacterium | reverse complement strand
GACGAACTGGTGGCCCGCGCCGAACGCCAGCAGTTGCGCACGGTGCCGGCCCCCGCAAAGCGTGGCGACATTCTCGACCGCAACGGCCGTGTGCTGGCCGCCAGCGCCGACGTTGACTCGCTCTACGCGGTGCCGCCCGAGGTGGACGACGCCGCGGCCACCTCTGCCGCCGTGTGCGGCGCGCTTCGCGACTGCACGAAGGCCGAGCGGACGGATGTCGAGGAGCGGCTGCGCCGACGGAAGCCGTTCGTCTACATCCGGCGGCAGATCACGCCGGCGCAGGCGTCACGGGTCGCGGACCTGCAGCTTGAAGGCATCGGCTTCATGCGCGAGACGCGGCGCTTCTACCCGAAGCGCGAGCTGGCCGCGCATCTGATCGGCTACGTCGGCCAGGAGAGCGACGGCCTGGCCGGGATCGAGTCGACCTACGACAAGCTCGTGAAGGGCCGTGCCGGCACGGTGCTCGTGCAGACCGACGCGCACCGGAAAGCGTTCAGCCGCGTCGAGCGTCCGCCGACGGCGGGGGCGTCGCTCGAGCTGACCGTCGACGAGTACCTGCAGCACGTCGCCGAGCGCGAGCTCAAGGCCGGCGTGGAGTGGGCGGGCGCCGCCGGTGGATCCGCGGTCGTGATGGACCCGAACACCGGCGAGATCCTCGCGCTGGCGAACTATCCGACGTTCAACCCGAACAGCTTCCGGGAGTCCACCGACGTCGACCGGCGCAACCGTGCCGTGCAGGACATCTACGAACCGGGGTCGACCTTCAAGATCGTCACGGCCGGCGCCGCGCTCGAGGAGAAGCTCCTGACGCCGGACACGCCGATCGAGACCGGGCCGGGCCACATCCGCTTCGGGTCGCGCATCATCGACGAAGACAAGCGGCACAACTACGGGCTGATCTCGTTCGCCGACGTCATCGTGAAGTCGAGCAACGTCGGCGTGATCAAGGTCGGTCTGAAGCTGGGTGCGCATCGCATGAGCGACTTCGTGCAGCGCTTCGGCTTCGGCCGCGCGTCGTCGCCGGACTTCAAGGCCGAGAGCCGCGGCATCGTGTGGTCCGCCGAGAAGCTGACCGACAGCGCGCTCGCGTCCGTGTCGATGGGGTATCAGGTCGGCGTGACGCCGCTCCAGATGGCAGCGGCCGTCAGCGTTGTCGCCAACGGCGGATCGCTGATCGAGCCGCGCGTCGTGCGGGCCGTCATCCGCGACGGACGGCGACTCCCGGTGCCGCGACGGGTGCTTCGGCGTGTCATCAACAAGGAGACGGCCGTCGAGCTCGCCTCGATCATGGAGGCGGTTGTCGAGCGCGGTACGGGCAGCAAATCGAAGGTGGCCGGCTACTCGGTCGCGGGCAAGACCGGCACGGCCCAGAAGATCATCAACGGCCGCTACTCCAACACCGACTACAACGTGTCGTTTGTCGGCTTCGTGCCGACGCGGCAGCCGGCCTACACCATCGTCGTCGTCGTGGATTCGCCCCATGGAGTTCCGCCCTACGGCGGCACGGTGGCGGCGCCGATCTTCAGCCGCATCGCCGACGCGGCGCTGCGGCACGGCGGCGTGGCGCCGTCGGTCGACCCGGCGCCGCCGATTCTCGTCACCGGTGATCGTCCCCAGGAGTCGGTGCCGGCCGCTATTCCCGCGATCGTCTCGATCAGTCACCCGGGTCCGAGCGGCGTGTCCGTGGTGCCCGACCTGCGCGGCCTGAGCGGCCGCGAAGCGGTGCAGACGCTGGCGCGTCTTGGCCTCTCCGTGCGACTCAACGGGAGCGGTGCCGTGGTCCGGCAGATCCCGGATGCGGGAGAGCCTCTGGAGCGTGGCGGCGCCTCCACGCTGTGGCTGGAGCGCCAGCCGGGCCTCGCTGCCGTGGGGCCACGCCCATGACCATCGGCGAGCTCTTTCAGGTCCTCCCGGCCTCCACCATCCAGCGCGCGGGCGGCGCGTCGGAGCTGGCCACGCCGATCACGGGCATCGCGTACGACTCGCGTCGCGTGCAACCGGGTGACGCGTTCGTGGCGCTCCGTGGCCTGAAAGACGATGGCGCCCGCTTCGTCGGCCAGGCGATCGCCGCGGGCGCCGTCTGCGTCATCGCCGAATCGGCCGCACCAGCCGTCGCGGACGGCGCCGTCGTGCCGTGGCACGTCGTGGACGACGCCCGCGCGGCTCTCGCCGTGGCGGCGGGCCGTTTCCACGGCGACCCGAGCCAGGAACTGGTGCTCGTCGGCATCACGGGCACCAACGGCAAGACGACGACCAGTCACGTACTGGCGTCCATCTTCGAGGCGGCCGGTGTGCCGTGCGGCCTGATGGGCACCGTCGCCTACCGCATCGCCGGCGTCGACGAGCCTGCCACGCGTACGACGCCTGAAGCGCCGGACCTGCAGTCGCTGCTGCGCCGCATGGTCACGGCCGGCGCGGGCGCCTGCGTCATGGAGGTGTCGTCACACGCGCTGGCGCTGAAGCGCACGCACGGGCTGCGCTTTGCCGCGGCCGGCTTCACGAACCTGACGCGCGACCATCTCGATTTCCACGGGAGCATGGAGGCCTACTTCGACGCCAAGAAGAGCCTGTTCACGCATCTCTCCCCAGGGGCACCGACGGTCGTCAACATCGACGACCCGTGGGGCGCGACGCTGGTCGGCGCTGGCGGCCGCGCGGTGACCTACGCGGTCGACGCGCAGGCGGATGTCCGGCCGCTCGACGTGCAGCAGGGGCTCTCGGGGCTCACGTTCCGGGCGGTGACGCCGCAGGGCCCGATACAGGTGCGGTCGCGGCTCGTGGGCCGCGCGAACCTCTACAACCTGCTGTGCGCCATCGGCCTGGCCTCCGAGCTCGGCCTGCCCGCGAGCGCCATCGAACGTGGCATCGCGGCGCTCGACGGTGTCCCCGGCCGCTTCGAGCTGGTGTCCGCGGAGCCGGACGAGGTCTCCGTGGTGGTCGACTACGCCCACACGGACGACGCGCTGCGGAACCTGCTCGAAACCGCCCGGTCGCTGACCAACGGCCGGGTCATCACGGTGTTCGGCTGCGGCGGCGAGCGCGACCGCAGCAAGCGCCCGCTGATGGGCCTGGTGGCGACGCGCCTGAGCGACCTCACCGTGGTGACCTCCGACAACCCGCGCGGCGAAGATCCCGCGCGCATCGTCGAGGAGATTCTGCTCGGCACCGCAGGCGCGCCGCGTGGCGGCGACGTCCGGACGGAGCTCGATCGGCGGGTCGCGATCGAGCTGGCGATCACCGAGGCCCGGCCCGGCGACCTGGTGCTCATCGCCGGGAAGGGCCACGAGAAGACGCAGGAACAGGGCGGCGTGACCACGCCGTTCGACGATGTCGCGGTGGTACGCGAGGCGCTCTCGGCCCGCCGCGTGCGCGCCCGGGTGAGCCGCGCATGATGGCGCCACTGACCGCGGGCTGGGTGGCCGAAGCCTCCGGCGGGCGTCTGCTGTGCGGTGACGCCGCGCAGGCACTCGGTGAGTTCTCCACGGACACGCGGAAGATCCGCTCAGGTGACTTCTTCGTGGCCCTGCGCGGCCCGCGCTTCGACGGGCACGCCTTCGCCGATGTGGCGCGTGACGCCGGCGCCGCCGGCGCGCTCGTCGACGCCGCGTATGCGGGTCCGCTCTGGGGCGCGATCGTGCAGGTGGACGACACGCTGGCAGGTCTGCAGCGTGTGGCGCAGGCGGTCCGCCGGACCTCCGGGGCCCGCGTCGTGGCGATCACCGGCAGCGCCGGGAAGACGACGACGAAGGAGGCCATCGCGACGCTGCTCGGGACGCGGTACCGCGTCGTGAAGAACCTCGGCAACCTGAACAATCACATCGGCCTGCCGCTCTCGCTGCTGCAGCTCCGCACCAATCCCGACATCGCCGTCATGGAGCTCGGGATGAACCACGCCGGCGAGATCAGCCGGCTCGTCGAGATTGCCGGGCCGGACGCCCGCGTGTGGACCAACGTCGGCGACGCGCACCTCGGCTTCTTCGACTCGCCGGATGCCATCGCGGACGCGAAGGCGGAGATTCTCGAAGGCGCCGGCGCTGGCACCCTGCTGGTCTGCAACGCGGACGACGCGCGCGTCATGGCGCGCGCGGCCGGCTTTCCGGGACGGACGGTCACGTTCGGCTTCGCTGACGGCGCAGCCGTGCGTGCGGTGGACGTCGAGAACCTCGGTGTGAGCGGCTCGCGGGCCCGGGTCGTGACGCCGGCCGGGAGCTGCGCGGTCGAGACCACGCTCGTCGGACGCGGGAACCTGCTGAACGTGCTGGCCGCGGTCGCCACGGCCCTGGAGTTCGGCGTGCCGCTCGAGGCGATTCCGGCTGGCGTGCGCGCGCTGGTACCTGCCGACCACCGTGGCGTCGTGCACCGCCTGGCGAACGGCGCGACCGTCGTCGACGACTCGTACAACTCGAGCCCCAGCGCGCTGCGACTGGCGCTCGAGACCCTCGCGCAGGATCCGCATGCCCGGCGCCGTCTGGCGGTCGTGGGCGAGATGCTCGAGCTGGGCAGTCAGGCCACGGCGATGCACGAGGCCTGCGGCCGCGCGGTCGCGGCTGCGCGTCTCGATCGGCTCGTGGCCGTCGGCGGGCCGCCGGCGCTCGCGCTCGCGACAGCAGCCATCGCCGCCGGCCTGCCCGCCGCGAACGTCGACTACGTGGCGACCAGCGTCGAAGCCGCCGCGCTCGTGAGCGAGGCTCTCCGCGAAGGCGATCTGCTGCTCGTGAAGGGTTCCCGCGGTATCGGCACGGACGTGGTCGTGACGCGCCTCATGGCGGGGCAGGGCTGATGCTCTATCACCTGCTCCTCGCGCTGCGGGATTCCATCGGGCCTCTCAACGTCGTCCGCTACATCACGTTCCGCACGGCCGCGGCCAGTCTCTCGGCGCTCGCGCTGAGCCTCATCTTCGGCCCGCCGATGATCCGCAAGCTCCGCGACTTCCGCGTCGGGCAGATCATCCGGCAGGAAGGCCCGGAGTCGCACCGCGCCAAGGCCGGCACGCCCACGATGGGCGGCCTGCTGATCCTGGCCTGCGCGCTGCTGCCGACGATGCTCTGGGCTGACGTCGCGAACCCGTACATCTGGATCGCCATCGGCTCGACGCTGGGCTTCGGGGCCGTCGGCTTCGCGGACGACTATCTGAAACTCACGCGCAAGTCGCACCACGGGCTGATTCCCCGCTACAAGATGGGCGGCCAGCTCATCGTGGCGCTCGCGGTCGGCGTGACCGTGCTGCTCCTCTCGAAGGAGGATCCGCCGCTCTACAACACGCGGCTCATCTTCCCGTTCCTCAAGAACTGGATCCCCGATCTCGGCTGGTGGTACGTGCCGTTCGCGATGTTCGTCCTGGTCGCGTGGTCGAACGCCGTGAATCTGACGGACGGCCTGGACGGCCTGGCGATCAGCACATTCGCGGTTGCGGCGGCCACCTTCACGGCGCTGGCGTATGTCACCGGTCACCGGGAGCTGGCGGACTACCTGCTCATCGTCCGCTTTCCGCCGGCCGGCGAGCTGACGGTCTTCTGCGGCGCGCTGGTCGGCGCGAGCCTCGGCTTCCTCTGGTACAACGCGCACCCGGCCGAGGTGTTCATGGGCGACGTGGGGTCGCTCGCGCTCGGCGGCGCGCTGGCCACCGTCGCGATCCTCATCAAGCAGGAGATCCTGCTCGTCATCGTCGGCGGCGTCTTCGTCATCGAGGCCGCGTCGGTCGTGCTGCAGGTCAGCTACTTCAAGTACACGGGCGGCAAGCGGCTCTTCCTGATGTCGCCCATCCACCACCACTTCGAGAAGCTCGGGTGGGCGGAGCCGAAGATCATCACGCGCTTCCTGATCCTGGCCGTGGTGTTCGCGCTCTTCAGCCTCACGACGCTGAAACTCCGGTGAGCGATGGATTCGATGTGGCGGGGCGGCGGGTGGTGGTCGTCGGAGCGGCACGCAGCGGCGTGGCGGCGGCGCACCTGCTCGCCCGGAAGGGGGCGCGCGTGACGCTCAGCGAATCGCGTCCCGTGATTGACGACGCCGCGGCGCTGCAGGCGGCCGGCGTCACGCTGGAAGTCGGCGGACACCAGCCGGCGACGTTCGACGCGGCGGACCTCGTCGTGGTGAGCCCAGGCGTGCCGACGGAGCAGCCGCTGCTGGCCTCGGCCATGGCGCGCGGCGTCGACGTGATCGGTGAGCTCGAGCTGGCGTCGCGCTGGCTGCAGGGTCCGGTCATCGCCATTACCGGCACGAAGGGGAAGTCCACGACGACGACGCTGATCGGCCGGATGCTGACGGCGGCCGGTCGCGACGTGCAGGTGGGCGGCAACATCGGCGTGCCGCTCTCGTCACAGGTGGAGTCTTCCACGCCGGACACCGTGCACGTCGTCGAGACGAGCAGCTTCCAGCTCGAAACGACGGTGCGCTTCCGGCCCTGGATCGCTGTGTGGCTGAACCTGGCGGACGACCATCTGGACCGGCATCCCTCGCGCCAGGCCTACTCGGACGCCAAGGCGCGGATCTTCCGTAACCAGACGTCCACCGATTGGGCCGTCGTCAACGCGCTGGATCCGGAAGTCGTCCGGCGCAGCGAGGGCATCGCGGCTCGCCGCGTGTCGTTTGCCGCCACCGCGGCGCCGTTGCTCGGAGAAGCACAGTTCGCCGTCGACGGCGCCTCGATCGTCCGGCGCACCGCCACAGGCACCGATCAGGTGTTGCCGCTCTCGACCGTCGAACTGCCGGGCCGGCACATGCGCCACAACGTGCTGGCAGCCGTGGCGGCGGTGACGCTGGCCGGCGTCGGGCGGTCGGCCATGGCCGACGGCATGTCCGGATTCCGCGGCCTCGACCACGTGATGGAGCCCGCCGGCCAGATCGGCGGCGTGCGCTTCATCAACGACTCGAAGGCGACCAACGTCGAAGCCGCCGCACGTTCCATCGAAGCGTTCGAGGGCGTCGTCGCGCTGATCGGCGGCCGCTTCAAGGGCGGCGACCTCACCGAACTGCGCGAGCCGCTGCGGACCCACGCCCGGGCGGTGGTCGCAATCGGCGAGTCGGCCGAGCTGGTGCGGGACGCCGTGCGTGATGTGGTGCCGGTCGAAACGGCAGCGTCGATGGCTGACGCGGTGAGGACGGCGTACAGGCTGGCGAAGCCGGACGGCGTGGTGCTGCTGGCCCCGGCGTGCGCGAGCTTCGACTGGTTCAGGGACTACGCGGAACGAGGACGGGTGTTCAAAGAGGAGGTGGCGAAGCTGCGGATCGCATCGTGAGCAGTGAGCAGTCGTCAGTCAGCACGGCGCGAGTGGAACCGACCGCTGGGAGCCCAGACTACCCCGGTCTGGGAGGTTGGTGTCCCCTCCACGGGCTGGCTGATGACTGCTGACCGCTCACGATAGATCCGCGGCCGCCTCGGGATCCAGTCCCTGCTGCAGCGGGGGTGGTTCCGGTCGGCGGGGCGCGAGGGTGGTTTCCCGCGCCAGACAGTGTGTCGGTTCGAGGGTTCGGGAACTGTAGGGGGATCGGAGCATTTCATGTCGCGCACCAGAAAGACCGACAAACCGCTTTTCGTGGCCACGCTGCTGCTCGTCTGCACGAGCGTAGTGATGGTGTACAGCGCGTCGGCCGTGGTGGCGATGCTCGCGATCGCGTCGCGGACCGACTACCGGCTCTACAAGAACGACCGGGTGGTCTGGGCCGTGCTCGGCCTCGTCGGGTTGATGCTCGCCGCGGTGCTCTTCAGCTCGCCGGTCAACGGCACCCGGCGCTGGTTCGGCGTCGGAGGCCTCGGCATTCAGCCATCCGAGCTCGCCAAGATCGCGTGCGTCCTGTTCACGGCGGTCACGCTCGAACGCCGGATGCACCGGATCAACGAGCTGCGCTACTCGCTGCTGCCCATCGGGCTCATCACGGGCGGCCTGATGCTGCTGATCCTGCTGCAGCCGGACTTCGGCACCGCGATGTCGCTGCTGGCGATCGTGTTCGTGATGGTATTCGCCGCGGGCCTCGACTACCGCTATCTCGTCGGGCTGGCGCTGCTGCTCCTGCCGGCCGTCGCCGTCGTCATGGTCGCCGCGCCGTATCGCGTGCGACGTCTGACCGCGTTCATTGATCCGTGGAAGGACCCGCTCGGCTCGGGCTTCCACATCATCCAGTCGCTGATCGCCGTCGGCACGGGAGGCATCGAGGGCAAGGGCCTGATGGCCGGCGTGCAGAAGCTCTTCTATCTGCCCGAGCCGCACACGGACTTCATCTACGCCGTCATCGGCGAGGAGCTTGGCCTGATCGGTACGTCGGCCGTGCTGATCTGCTTCCTGGTGATCGCATGGCGCGGCCTTCGCGTCGCCATGCGCGCGGAGGATTCGTTCGGCTCGTTCGTGGCGCTCGGCCTCACGACGATGATCGGTGTGCAGGCCTTCGTGAACATGAGCATGGTCCTCAGCCTGCTCCCGACCAAGGGCATCCCGTTGCCGCTCGTCAGCAACGGCGGCTCGTCCCTGCTCATCAGCCTGCTGGCGATGGGCATGCTGCTCAACATTTCCCAGCACGAGTCCGCGGAGGCATGAGTGC
>JBIKWH010000470.1:0-4521 GCA_044356435.1 Vicinamibacterales bacterium | reverse complement strand
CATGCTTCTAATCGGAGTCATGCTCAAAGCTTGGTAGGCTCGCACCGTTCTAGTCCCGATCTGTTCTGTAATGCTCGATGAACTCCTCATCGAGCACCCACCCGAATCCCGGTCTGTCGGGAAGGACGAATTCACCTCGTACGAGCGAAGGCCGATTCGCGAGAAGCCTCCAGAAGATGGGATCTCGTGTTGGCGAGAATGCCTCCACATACGTGCCGTGCGGAACCGATGCTAGGAGGTGTGACGCCACCTGTGGTTCCTCGTGATGGCCCAGTTGCGCTTCGAAGGCTGCAGCTAGCGCAGCGACTCGGCGCCACTCCGTTGGTCCACCGCCCCAAGAAGCGTCGTAATTCACCACGTCAACGGCGCCGCTGACGAGCATCTCGCGCATGCCAACTCGACTTATCTCGCTTTGACCCGCCGCCACGTTTACGTTCCCACGCAGTCGAACATCGCGAAGTCCACGCCAGTCGGCATGCCATCTAGTCGGTTCCTCAAACCACCGCAAACTGATGTCGTCATCCAACGCTGCCAAGAAGGCCAGTGCTTCACTAACTCGATACCCCTGATTGGCATCAACTACGAAGATGAAGTCCGGTCCCACAATGTCCCGAGCAATTCGAAGCCGCTTTGCATCCTCTTCAGGGGGCTTCGCGCCGATCTTGAATTTCATGCCCACCATGCCCTGCTCTTCCTTAAAGAACGCCAGTTCTCGCTCCAAGTCGGCTTCACTCGTCCCGTAGTAGCCGCCTATCCCAATCATGGGAATGCGATCGCGATAGCCACCCCACAGTCGCCACAATGGCTCGGCGGCCAGCTTTCCCACGGCATCCCAAATCGCGCTATCCACACAGGCGATAGCCTGCATGGGCAACCGTCGATCTCTCAACTGGTCAAGCGTTGTGACCAACATTGCCTCCCAGCAGCGCTCAAACTGCCGGACATCAAGACCGCTCACAAGTGGAGCGATCTCGTCGTGGATTATGGAGAGAACCTCGGGTTGCTCCTCATCTGTATCGGCGTTGTAGGCTTCACCCACAACACCCTCTGAAGTGTGAATTCTTGTGATGATCGTGCAGCGATTCCGCATCTTGTAGTAACTGCCCTTGTAAACGTGCTGGAGCGGAACAGTGAGGGGAATCGTCTCGATTCGCTCTATCAGTGCCACGGGAATCCAATCCGAGAGATCGAAGCTGGTATCGTTTCCGGATCGTAGTCTCTTGGCCTCAGGATCTCAAGCGGATTTCAAACCGACGCCAAGCGCCCGCTCCATTCGGGGCTCGAGGCTGACGAGGTCCGGCCATGGCGAGATCCTCTACCGAGATATGCGATGGACCGGCCTATCCGAGTTTTCGAGCCCAAGCCACTGTAGCCATGACTCCACCCCTTCACGTGAGCCGTCTCAAGCCACTTCGCTTCCCGGCCGGTTACGGACCCGAGCGAGTGATCGGGGAAATGGCACCAAACTTGCCCCCAATCTTCTAGCGTAGAGAGGCCGCCAATACTGTATCGGTAAGAGGGATGGCTAGGGCATGATTCCGACGCAGATCGTTCCTGAGGAAAGGCGCATCAGTGCTCGAAACCCACTACGGAGCTGTTTCCTGAGGTCGGAGGTCTGAGGTGACGCAGGAAAGGGTGGCCACCATCCACGACGTCGCAAGCAGGGCCGGAGTCGCCGTCTCCTCCGTATCTCGCGTCTTGAGTAATCACCCTGACGTGAGCGACGCCATGCGCGCCAAGGTCGAGCGTGCTGTTAGGGAACTCGGCTACCAGCCAGATCCTGTTGCCCAGAGTCTGCGAAGCGGGACGACTCGTGCCGTCGGCCTGATCGTGCGAGATTACTCTACGCCATTCTTCGCAGAGGTCATCACGGGAATCGAGAGCGTGTTAAGCCTGGCAGACTACTCACTGCTTGTTACAAGTAGCGGTCGCGATGTATCGCAGGAGATTGAAAGAATTCGAATGCTCCGTCAACGACGGGTCGACGCGATTCTCCTCGCTACAGTAAGCGACAAGAGCGTCGCCACTCGAGAGGCAATTAAATCCTTCGGACGCCCCGTCGTTCTGCTTGACCGCGAATTCAATCGACTCTCCACCGGCCGAGTCTTACTTGATCATGCAAGCGGTGTTAAGGCGGCCACCAAAGATCTGCTGTCTCTCGGCCACAAGCAAATCGCCTTCATCACCGGGACTCAAGACGTTCGTCCTACCCGAGAGCGACTTCGTGGGTTCATGGAGGCCTACGAGGAAGCTGGCATCGACAACTCCTCTGCAACCATAATCGCCGAGGTTTTCTCTGCGTCGTTCGCCCGCTCGCAAACGATCAAATTACTGAGTGACAAACGAAGTAGACGTCCAACGGCTCTCCTTGCCGGGGGCGTTCAAACCACTTCCGGCATACTTGAGGCTCTGAACGAGCTTTCGATGCTTCCCGGTCGAGACGTCTCTTTGGTTGTCTGCGACGACCTCCCCTGGTTGCGCGTATCCCGGCCTAGTATAAGCGTCGTGACTCGGGATCCTCTTGAGATGGGGAGTGTCTCGGCCACAATGGTGCTTGAGATGCTAGGAGGTACTCCTGCCTACACCGTCACCCTTCCCACGCAATACGCGGCGCGGGACAGCACTCAGCCACTATCTTCCTAAATCAGACTATCGAGGCCTCTCGCGCGAGTCTCCGTCAGTCGGTGCTGATGACGGCAATCGGCGTGCCCGTCGTAACCTCAACGTCGACGGCCACGAGTTGCTCCGTGACTATCCCCGCGACAGGCGAGGGGACCTCGACGACCGCTTTGTCGGTCTCCACCCGCATGAGAGGAGCACCAGCTTCGACTCGAACTCCCTCGTGAGCCAGCCATTCGATTACGCACACTTGATCGACCGTGTCCGCCACTCGTGGCATCTTGATGGTCATCCTCATCAAACGCTCACCCGTTCGGCGTAAATGTGATCAAACATGGTCGCAGGATTTGGGGAAGGAAGGCGCCGTACCTCAGCTAATACCGATTCGAGTTCTTCCTTGATCGCGGCCTCTAGCCGATCTAACTGATCCTCAGGGGCCGCACCCGTCTTCAGGAGTCGCTGCTTGGTGACCAGTAACGGATCCTTCTTCTTCCACTGCTCTAGTTCACCTTCAGGCCGGTATGGCGCCGTATCGGCTCGTGAATGTCCGGCGAAGCGATAAGTCTTGGCCTCGATCAAGGTGGGCCCTTGTCCATTCATGGCTCGCTCGAGAGCGATCCTCATCGTGTCTTGGACTAGATCCGAATCCATCCCATCCACCGCGACGCCAGGTATTCCATATGAGGCAGACCGGAGATGTAAGTCCTCGAATGGAGTCGTGCGATCGATTCTAGAATACTCTCCGTACACGTTGTTGTCGATCACGAAAACGACTGGCAACTTCCATACAGCGGCAAGGTTGAGACCTTCATGGAAGGCCCCGATGTTCGCAGCGCCGTCACCGAAGATGGCTACGGCGACCGACTGCTCTTCCAACGTCTGGTACGCGAGAGCAGCCCCAGCGGCGATGGGTATGCCTGCTCCGATTATCGCCGAGGTCGGGAGTAGCCCGACGCTCATGTCGCAAAGATGCATGGATCCACCGACTCCCCCGACGCATCCAGCCGAACGACCCATAATTTCCGCCAACACAACTCGCGGCGTCATGCCCAAAGCCAACGCCACGCCGTGGCCTCGGTACGTCGCCGCGACGGCGCAATCTGCTGGCAATCCGGCAGCTATTCCGACAGCCAGAGCCTCTTGGCCAAGACACAGGTGGGTCGTCCCGTGGATCTCACCTTGGGTGAAAAGCTCGTTAACCATCTCTTCGAAATGTCGAATCTCCAGCATTCGAGAGTACTGAGCGAGTGAGTCTTCCCGTAGGACTTCTCTGCGCTGAACTGGCGTCATACTCATGAGGCTCATCATGCAATCCCTTCTATCGTCCACCAAGGCTGAGGTACCACGCCCGTCGCGAGGTAGGACTCCAACTGCCTCACGATCTCCGACTCCGAAGGCAAGTAGCGAGCTTCGAGATCCTTTTGATAGGGAACGGGTACATCAGGGGCGGTAATGCGAAATGGTGCTGCCTCCAGCGATGCAAATCTTTGGGCCGCGATCGTTGAGATGATTTCCGATCCCCAGCCTCCCGAATGCGGCGCTTCCTCGATGACTACTAATCGCCCGGTCCTTTCGACTGATGCGCAAACGGTTTCGACATCCCAGGGAACTAGGGAAAGTAGATCTACGATTTCGATGTCCAGATTCGCCTGCCGGGCAGCAGCGAGACTAAGGCTCGTGGTCCTTCCGAGCGTTACGACGGTGGCTTTCGTGCCTTCACGCGCGATGCGTGCCCGTCCAAGTTCGAGCAAGCCGTCCGGACCCGTCACCACTTCTCCGCGGGTCGAATACAAGGCACGGGGCTCAAGAAGGACAACTGGATCGGGATCGCGTATAGCCGCTTTGATCAACCCGTAGGCGGACTGCGGATCGCTTGGGCAGGCCACCTTAAGGCCAGGTGTA
>JBIKWH010000057.1:0-8603 GCA_044356435.1 Vicinamibacterales bacterium | reverse complement strand
GCCGGTGCCATCCGCGCCTCACTGGGGCTGGTGAGCACGTTCGACGACGTGCGGCGTTTCGTGACGTTCCTCGAAGGCTTCCGCGACCAGGCCCACCTCGCCATCGGCGACGTGACCTTCGACATCGAGTCCTGCCGCGTCATCCGCGACGGCGCGTAGCGGGCCGCTAGTGTGAGGTCGGCGCCGGCGAGGTGGCAGCGGAATCGATCCAGCCGCCGCCCACGACGAGGTCGCCGTCGTAGAACACCACGGCCTGGCCCGGCGTGATGGCCGCCTGGGGCGCGTCGAACTCCAGCTCGGCCCGACCCTCATCGAGCGCCCGCACCCGCGCCAGTGCCGCGGTGTGGCGGTGGCGGATCTGGGCCGTGACGCGCGTCCAGTCCGATGGCGCTTCCATCGACACCCAGTTCACGCCGGAGGCGGTGAGAGCCGTCTGATCCAGCGCGGCGCGATCGCCGACCACCACCGTGCCGCTGGACGGCTCGATCTTGAGCACGAAGAGCGGCGCGGGGGAGGAGAGCCCGAGTCCTTTCCGCTGACCGACCGTGAAGCGATGGATGCCGCCGTGCGTGCCGAGCTGGTGACCCGAGGCATCGACGATCGGTCCAGCCGCAGCGGTGCCAGGGGCCCGGCGCTCCACAAAAGCGGCGTAGTCGCCTGAGGGCACGAAGCAGATCTCCTGGCTGTCCGGCTTGTCGGCCACGGCCAGTCCGAGCGACTGGGCGGCGGCCCGGACCTCCGGCTTCGTCAGCTCGCCAACCGGAAACATCGCCTGCGCGAGCTGTGTCTGTGTCAGCGAGAACAGGAAGTACGACTGGTCCTTCTCCGGGTCCGCGCCGCGCTTCAGCAGCCAGCGGCCGTCCGCGCGCTGCTCGACCTGCGCGTAGTGCCCGGTGGCCACGACGGCCGCGTCAAACCCGGCCGCGCGTTCGACGAGCGTCGAGAACTTCAGGTCGCTGTTGCAGTGGGCGCAGGGGAGCGGCGTCCGGCCGGCCGCGTACTCGCCGACGAAGTTCCTGACGACGGTCTCCTCGAACCGCTGTTCGAGATTGAGGATGTAGTGCGGAATGCCGAGGGCCGCGGCCACGCGGCGGGCATCGTTGAGGTCGTCGAGCGTGCAGCAGCTCCCGAACGTGCCATGCGCGCCGCTCTGGTCGTAGAGCTGCATGGAGATGCCCACGACGTCGTGACCACGTTCCTTCAACAGCGCCGCTGCCACGGAGGAATCGACCCCGCCCGACATCGCGACGACGACGCGGCCGGCCACTAGGCGCGCCTCGCGGGTCGCGTGAGCGAGCGGAGCTTGTCGACGACGCGGGGCAGCGCCTCGACAACCCGGGTCACGTCCGCCTCGGTGTTGCCGGCGCCGAAGCTGAAGCGGATCGAGTTCTGCGCGCGATGCGACGGGAACCCCATCGCCTTGAGCACGTGCGAGGGTTCGAGCGTGCCGGAGGAGCAGGCCGAGCCGGTCGAGACGGCGATGCCCTCCAGATCCAGCGCGATCAGCAGCGACTCTGCCTCGACGCGGTCGAAGCTGATGTTCGTGGTGTTGGGCACGCGCGGCCCGGTGCCGTTCACGGCGGTACCCGACACGGCGGCCAGCACCCGCGCCTCCAGATCGTCGCGCAGGGCCGAGAGCCGTGCGCCATCCGCGCCGATCTTGGTGCGCGCCAGCGCCGCGGCCATGCCGAGTCCGGCGATAGCGGGGACATTCTCCGTGCCGGCACGACGTCCGCGCTCCTGCTTGCCGCCGGTCAGAAAGGCCGCGAGTCGCGTGCCCCTGCGGATCCAGAGCGCCCCGGCGCCCTTGGGTCCGTTGAACTTGTGCGCGGAGAGCGAGAGCAGGTCCACGCCAAGCTCGGCCACGCTCACGGGAATCTTCCCGACGGTCTGCACGGCGTCGGTGTGCATCACCGCGCCGCGGGCCTTCGCGATCGCCGCCAGGGCGGCGATCGGCTGGATGGTGCCGACCTCGTTGTTCGCGTGCATCACCGACACCAGCGCGGTGTCGTCCGTGATGGCGGCCGCCAGGGCCTCGGGGGCGACGACGCCCGTGGCGTCCACGGGGAGCAGCGTCGTCCGCCAGCCACGCTTCGCCAGGGCCTTGAACGTGTTGAGCACGGCCTCGTGCTCGATCGCGGTCGTGATGAGATGCCGGCGGCCCGTGGACTCGAGCGCCTCGGCCGCGCCGCGGATCGCCGCGTTGTCGCTCTCGGTGCCGCTGCCGGTGAAGACGACATCGCCCGGCTGCGCGCCGATCAGGGCAGCGACGGCCGAGCGTGCGTCATCGAGCACGCCCTTCGCGCGCTGGCCGAAGTGATGCACGCTGGACGGGTTGCCGAAGTCGCCGGTCAGGACGGCGGTCATCGCGGCGGCCACGGCCGGGTCCACTGGCGTCGTGGCGTTGTGATCGAGGTAAATCCGCACCGCCTCCATGATCGCACCATTGGCGGCTGGACACCCCTTTTCAGCGTCACCTATACTGCCTCCGCACGCCCCGTACGCCACCCGCACCCGGTGGGTTCGCGGGCCCGAGGTATCGGTCATGTGGAAGCGCGACGAGGCAGTCAAACCCCCATCCACCCCCGCCGCGCCTGGCGCCGCTCCGGCTTCCGTGCCGGCCGTACCGGGTCCGGCTCCGCTGCCGTCCCAGGAGCTGCGGCGGCAGTTTGAGCGCGATCGCGTGCAGATCGGCAAATCCGTCATCGTCAAGGGCGAGCTGACGGGGAGCGAGGACCTGGCCATCGAAGGGCAGATCGAGGGCAAGATCGAGCTGCGCGAGCATGTGCTGACCATCGGCCCCAACGGCAAGATTCGCGCGCAGATCACGGCCAAGGCCGTGGTGGTGCTGGGCGAGGTGGTGGGCAACATCATCGCCACGGAGAAGGTCGACATCCGGGACAACGGCTCGGTGGATGGCGACATCACCGCTCCGCGCGTGGCCATCGCCGAGGGCGCCCAGTTCCGGGGTAAGGTCGACATGCAGCGCAAGCCGGGCGGGGCATCAGCCGGTCCCACCCTGCCGGGCATCGACCCGAAGCCATCCGGGGTCTAGCCGGCGACGGCGCACGCCGCCTCGAAACGCGCAGCGGGCGCTCGCACGCCCACGGAGGACACGCGATGGCCAGACCGATCATGGCGTTTCTGACCGACTTCGGCACCCGCGACCACTACGCGGGCACGATGAAGGGCGTGGCGCTGGGCATCTGTCCGGATGCGACGCTGGTCGACATCACGCACGACATCGCCCCTCACGACCTGCTGGGTGGCGCGCTCGAGCTCGCCGCGGCCGTGAAGTTCTTTCCAGCCGGCACCATCTTTCTCGCCGTCGTGGATCCCGGCGTGGGCTCGGCCCGCCGGGGCGTGGCCGTGGATGCCGGCGACTACCGGTTCGTCGCCCCCGACAACGGTGTGCTGACCCTCGCGCTGCGCGATCACCCCGCCCGCCGCATGGTCGAGCTCACCGACCGGCGCTACGCCCGGCCGACCGTCAGCCGCACGTTCGAGGGGCGCGATCGCTTCGCCCCGGCGGCCGCCTGGCTGGCCAAGGGCACCGACCTGGCGGCGCTGGGCCGGCCCGTGAAAGAGATTCACAGCCTCGACGTCCCGGAGCCGGTCCTGGAGGGCGAGACGGTCATCGGCCAGGTCATGCGGGTCGACCATTTCGGGAATCTCGTCACGAACATCGACCGGAAGCTCTTCGAGAAGCGGGCCGTCGGCGGCGCGCTCGAAATCCGCGTTGGAAGCCACGATGTCGGCCGCCTGGTCAACACCTATGCCGAGGCGGCGGCCGGGGAGATCTGCGCGCTGTTCGGGAGCACGGATCACCTGGAAGTGGCCGAGAACGGCGGTTCCGCGGCTGCGCGGCTCGGGCTGAGCCGTGGCGCAGCGGTGGTCGTCGCGCGAACCTGACGCACCGCCTGAAGTCAACCCTCACGGGGACCTCGATCCTCAGGTATCGTACCGACACATGACTGAAGACCTCTCGCTGGATTTCCTCCGCGTCGTCGAGCAGGCGGCCATCGCGTGCGCCCACACGATGGGGCAGGGCAACCGCCACCACTCGGACCAGGTGGCCGTGGAGGCCATGCGGAAGGAGATGGACTCGCTGCCGATCGACGGCACCATCGTCATCGGCGAAGGCGAGCGCGACGAGGCGCCGATGCTCGTCATCGGCGAGAAGGTCGGCGTGGCGGACAAGGCGCAGGGCGGCATCTATCCGTCCGTGGACATCGCCGTGGACCCGCTCGAAGGCACGAACCTGTGCGCGACGGGCGACAACAACGCCATCGCGGTGCTGGCGGCCGCGCCGAAGGGCGGTCTGCTCCACGCGCCCGACCTCTACATGGAGAAGCTGGTGGTCGGCCCGGCGTCGCGCAGCGTCGTCGACCTCGATGCGCCGGTCAAGGACAACCTGAAGGCCATCGCGAAGGCGAACGGCCGCGACGTGCGCGACCTGGTCGTCATCGTGCTCGACCGCCCGCGTCACGAGAAGCTGATCGAGGACATCCGCTCGGCGGGCGCCCGCATCCGCCTCATCGGCGACGGCGACCTCTCGGCCGGCATCACCGCCGCCGTGATGGGCAGCGGCGTGCATGCCGTGATGGGCAGCGGCGGCGCGCCCGAGGGCGTGATCACGGCGGCGGCCATGCGGTGCCTGAACGGCGAGATCTTCGCGCGTCTCGTGGTGTCGAAGCCCGAGCACGAGGAACGGTGTCTCGCCATGGGCATTACCGACTTCAAGAAGGTCTACCGCTCGGCCGACCTGGCGAGCGGCGACAACATCATCTTCGCGGCGACCGGTGTCACCGAAGGCACGCTGATGAAGGGCGTGCGCTTCTTCGGCGACGGCGTGCGGACGGCCTCGATGGTCATGCAGACCAACCCGCACCAGGTCCGCTTCATCGACAGCATGCATGTGCTGTCCAATCACGACAACGTCAAGCTCCGCTTCTAGCTCCTCCGCCCGCGTGTCCCAGCCGACCACGCCTCTCTCTGCCGAGCGCGCGGTCCTCGTGGGCCTTGCCACGTCCACGCTCAGGCGTGATGCCGCCGAGCGCTCGCTCGACGAGCTCGCCGGCCTGGCGGATGCCGCGGGTGCGGCGGTCGTGGCGCGCGTGCTGCAGGAGCGGCCGGGGCCGGACAAGGGCACCTACATCGGGGGCGGCAAGGCGCTCTCCGTCGCCGCGATGGCGGCCGAGCTGGATGCCACGGTCGTCATCGTTGACGCGGAACTTTCCCCGGGGCAGTTGCGCCGCCTTGAGACGGTCGTCGGCTGCCGGGTCATCGACCGCACCCAGCTCATCCTGGACATCTTCGCGAAGCGGGCACGGACGCGGGAAGGGCAGTGGCAGGTCGAGCTGGCCCAGCTCCAGTACATGCTCCCGCGGCTGGCCGGGTCCAGCGAGGCGCTCTCCCGCCTCGGCGGCGGTATCGGCACGCGTGGCCCTGGCGAGACGAAGCTCGAAACAGACCGCCGGCGCGTGCGGACGCGGATCTCCGCCATCGAGCGCGAGATCGGCCGGGTGCGCGACCGTCGCGCCCAGCTCCGCGAGCGCCGGCACAAGGCGCGCATCCCGACGGTGGCGCTGGTGGGCTACACCAACGCCGGCAAGACCACGCTCTTCAATCGATTGACGCACGCGACCGCCGTGGCGTCGGACGCCCTCTTCGTCACGCTCGACCCGCTGGTACGCCAGGCCCGGCTTCCGGACAATCGCGTGCTGCTGGTCTCCGACACGGTCGGGTTCATCGACCGCCTGCCGCATGGCCTCGTGGCGGCGTTCCGCGCCACGCTTGAAGAGGTGGCGGAGGCCGACCTCGTGCTGCACGTGATCGACGCCTCGAACGAGGACCGCGACCGGCAGGTGGCCGCCGTGCTGCGCGTACTCGAGGAGGTGGACGCGGGCGCCGTGCCGCGCATCGACATCTTCAACAAGGTGGACCGCCTGGATCCTGCTGAGCGTCGCCATCTGGCTGACCGTCACCCGCAGGCGTGCCTGCTGTCCGCGGTGACCGGTGAGGGTGTCGCCGCGTGTCTCGACACCGTCATGGTATTCGTGGGCCTCGATACCGAGCGGGTGGTCATCGACGCCCCCGACGGAGACGCGGCCGCGGAGGCGGAGATTGCGCGCCTGTATCAGGCGGGTCGCGTGGTGCGGCACGAGGTGGTCGACGGTCGCGTGGTGGTGGAAGCCGACGTGCCCCGCCGCGCTAAAATCGCCTGAGTTCGAGTCACCTGAGTCCCAGCCGTCCCGTGCGTCTCACCGTCGCCAACCAGATCACGCTCCTGCGGATCCTGCTGATTCCGCCCTTCGCCGTCCTGACGCTCTATGGATACACGGGCGCGGCGATGCTCGTCTTTGCGGCCGCCGGCTTGACGGACCTGCTGGATGGCCTGACGGCGCGGCTCACCCGGCAGCGCTCCAGCCTCGGGGCCTGGCTGGATCCGATGGCGGATAAGCTCCTGCTGCTGACGGCGCTGATCCTGCTGACGATGCCCAGCACGAAGTTCGTGAACCACATGCCGCTGTGGCTCACGGTGCTCATCATCGGTCGCGATGTCGTGATTGTAGGCGTCGTGGCCGTCGTGAACCTGGCGATCGGCCCGCGCACGTTTCACCCGTCGATCTGGGGGAAGTTCGCCACCGGCACCTACATGGGGACCGGCGTGGCGTTCATGGCGTTCAACTACCTGGAGCGGACGTCCCCGATTATCGACGTGGGCATCTGGCTCTCGCTGGCCTTTACCGTCATCTCAAGCGCGGACTACTTCCTGCGCGCCCGTCGCATCATCAACGAAGGGCACTAGCCCCCACGCAGGTGCGGGATGAGGCGCGCCCTGCGACAGCTCGGCCACGGTTTTTTTCACAGGCCTCAGAGGGATTCTGGGGATAATATGAGCCATAGTGTCCCTTGCGTGGACAGTTTCTTCACAGGCCTCAGAGGGATTCTGGGGATAATAGAGAGATGCACCCTCCAAGGACGTTCCGCTGGGTGCCCGTGACGCCTGCATACACATGCGCGATTCTGGGGGTTTGATCATCTGGTTGACCGGCCTTCCAGGGTCCGGGAAGACCACCATGGCGCGTTCACTGGCGGCCCGGCTGGGGGCCCAGGGGCGGACGGAGATCCTTGATGGGGACGACCTGCGGAAATCGCTGTCGAGCGATCTCGGCTACTCGAGGGCGGACCGGGACGTGCAGGTCCGCCGGCTCGGTTTCGTCGCGCGGCTGCTGGCACGCCACGACGTAGCCGTGATCGTGGCCGCCGTTTCCCCCTACACCGCGGCGCGGGACAGCGAACGGCTGCGCGCGCAGGAGGCGGGCCTGCCATTCATCGAGGTGTATCTCGATGCGGACCTGGATCTCCTGATCGCGCGCGACACCAAGGGCAACTACCGCCGGGCGCTCGACGGGCAACTGACAAGCTTCACCGGCGTGACGGATCCCTATGAGCCCCCGGCGCACCCAGAGTTCCGGCTGCAAACAACGAGGGAACCGCTTGAGGCGGGCGTGGAGGCAATCCTTGGCACCCTGTCGGCACGTGGCCTGCTGGTTCGGCGGGACTGAGATGTCGTCGACGGGCCCCGCCTCGTTTCCGCGTGATGGTCGAGCTACGGTGCTCTGTCACGGGAGGGCGTCGGGGGCCGCCGGCCGGCCGGCCAGGTGACCATGCGAGACGCGCAGCGAACCGTCTTCCTGCACATTCCGAAGACCGGCGGGTGGTGGGTCCTGTCGGCCCTGCAGCGATCCCTGCCCGAGGGCACGCTGTACGCCGTGCCGAGCGAGCGGGTGGGCGATGTCCCGTTGTCGTTACTGCTGGCGCGCTATGCGACGGTCGTCGGTCACTTCTCCTGGCGTCATCTCCGGCCGGTCATGGACGACTGCTTCGCCTTCACGTTCCTGCGTCACCCCATCGAGCGGGTCCTCTCGCTGTACTACTTCTACCGGAGGCAGGCCGAGGCGCCCAACCTTGACCACTGGGTGGCACGGGTCCAGCGGTCCCGTGACATCGATGCGTTCGTGGACGAACTGCCGAGGCATACGTCCCCGTGGTCGAACTGGCAGACCTTCGTTCTGTCGGGCTTGCGGGACGGCGAGCACGCGCCAGCCGCGATGCTGGAAGCGGCCAGCCGGAACATGGATCGGCTGGACCTGGTCGGAGTACAAGATGACCTGGGCGGCGGCCTTCGGGCCCTGGGCCAGCTTCGTGGCTGGAACGTGGAGACGCCTGGGGAGCGGTTAAACGACACGCCCGGGCGGCCAGGGATGCAGTCATTGCAGCCGCGCACCCTGGAGAAACTGCAGGCCCTGAACGAGTTGGATGCGGCGCTCTTCGCGCAGGCGCGACAACGCTGGGCCGCCCATCGGGCGGGTTTTGAAGCGCCTTCGGCGCCTGCCGCGAGCGACAACAATGAGGTCCAGGTGCTGAACGAGTCCGGAACCCGCGAAGTCATCATCGACAGCGTGACGATTGACCCCGGCCTGGGCCACATCGTGGTCGAAGGGCACAGCCTGATCGATGCCACCGATGTCACTGTCGGCATTCGCATCACCAACAGTGCCGGCCTGGTGATCTTCGGCACCAACACCCGCCTGCTC
>JBIKWH010000113.1:0-6261 GCA_044356435.1 Vicinamibacterales bacterium | reverse complement strand
AGTTCCTGAACCGCGTTGACGAAACCATCATCTTCCACGCGCTCGACATGGCCGAGCTGACGCGCATCGTCGATATCCAGGTCTTCGCGCTGCTGAAGCGCCTGGGCGAGCGGAAGATCGCCGTCACGCTGACGGATGCCGCAAAGCAGTATCTGGTGACGGAGGGCTACGAACCGGCGTTCGGCGCGCGCCCGCTGAAGCGGACGCTGCAGCGCAAGGTGCTGGACCCGCTGGCACTGCGCGTGCTCGAAGGCGAGGTTCGAGAGGGCGACACGGTGGTGGTCGACGGCGGCAGCGCCGGACTGACGTTCAGAACCGAGCGGGCCGCCGACGAGGCCGGCGACTCAGTAGTGAAGGCTCAGACCCACTGACGCACGCCAGAAGCTGAGCCGTGTGGTTCCGACCCCGACCATGGGGGCGCTGCCTTCCGTGAGCGTCTGCATCCGCCGGAGGTCGAACCGCACGCTCGTCTTCCGGCCGGTGCGGCCGATCGCGCCCACACCGACAGACAGGGCGCCGTAGTTCTCGCTCACGCCCAACACGCCGCGGAGGTCGCCCATCCCGACATGCATCATGCCCGCGCCGACTGTGAGGTACGGCCGCAGCGAATCGCGCATCACGGCAGCCGGGGCCGACAGCAGCACCTGCCCTGTCAGGCTGACCACGCGGCTCGATGAGACCAGACCGCCCCGGCTGGAGGAATCGAAGAAGCCGGGCAGATAGCCGACGTCGCCCTCGAAGCCGAAGATGCCCCGGCCGACGCGGCTGAGCGAGACCCCGACAATCGGTTTCGTGGAACCGGACGCCTGGTCGAGGTCGATAAGGTTGGTCTTCGCGTCGACCTTGGCGCCGATGAACGGCGTCACGAGCCAGTCGGCCTGCACGTGCGACGGCGCCAGCAGGAGCGCGCCGAGGGCGGCCGCCGCGACGTTACGGAACGAACGTGTTGAGGAAGAGCGAGGCAAAGGGCGACACCGTGATATCCCCGGCGGCCAGCACGGGCGGTGCGCTCAGGCCGTCCGTATTGGCCAGCAGCGCAAACGTCAGCCGGCGTCTGGGCAGGACGAGCACGAGCGAGGAATATCCGTCGGTGACCGCGCCGAACTGCCACACGACCGGCTCACCGCGATAGGACTGGACGAACCATCCGAGGCCGGCCGGCGTGGCCCGCCCGGTCGCCGATGGCTGGTTCGACCAGGCGAGGCTGCGTGTCGGCTCGTCGAGCAGGAGACCGTTCGTCAGCAGGGCCGTTGCGAACCGGCCGAAATCCCGGACGCTCGTCACGAGCCCGGTCGCGGCATTGATGCCCGCGGGCACGACGTCGGTCCGGACGGGCCGCCCGCGTTCCACCCGGTATGGGACGGCCATCTCGCGGAGGGCGTCGGTGTAGCGGGTCAGCGTTGCGCCGTCGAATGCCTCCCGCACTTCGCTTGCGGGCTCCACGATGTCTGTTCCTGGCACCGACACACGCATCGCCAGGCGGTCGAGCAGTTCGGTCGCGATGACTTTGGCGAAGGGGCGGTCGTAGCAGTCCTCGATGATCGGGGTCAACTGCGTGAAGCGGGCCGGGTCGTGCTGGAAGGTATTGCCCGACGTCAGATGACTCAGCAGCTGGCGAACCGTCAGGCCTGGCTCGGCGGTCGGGACCCACCGTGTCACCGGATCCTCGAGACTCAACTGCCCGCGCTCGCTGCACTGGAGCGCGAGCGTCGAGGCAAACGCCTGGGTCAGTCCGCCCACCGGGAACGGCGTATCGGGCAGCACGGGAAGGTTGCCTTCGATGCTCCGCTGGCCGAAGCCGCGCTCCCACTCGGTCACGCCGTCCTGTATGACCAGCGACGCCAGCCCCGGAATGCCCGCCTGCTGGCGGACCGCGTCGAGGTAGCGCTCAAAGAGCGAGAAGGCCAGATTCTGGGCAGCCGCCGGCGTCGACAGCAGGACCAGGCCAGCCGCGAACACAACGCCCCGAAGCGCCCGTTTGCCTGTTAGAGACACGACGGGCGAATGATAACACCCCATGCCGGGTGCCCTTCTGTGCTATCTTTCGCAGGAATCACGCGCATATGGGGGTCTTTTCGTCCACTTTCGCCGTCCGTGCCTCCACCCGGTTCTCCGGGATGGCGATGCTGTGCCTCCTGCTGCTCGCTGGCAGCGCCCGTCCGGCACATGCCCAGGAGTCCATCCGCGTTGTACCGCTGGCGCGGGATGGGTCGGTCCTCGTATCGTTCAATCTGGCCGACGGCTTTACAGACGATGTCCGCGCCGCGATCGCGAGCGGCCTCCGCACCACGATTACCTACACCGTCGAGCTCCGGCTGGAAGTGCCCTTCTGGGTCGACCGGACGATCTCGGAGGCCGTCGTCAGCAGCAGTGTCCAGTACGACAACCTGACCCGCCGGGCGGCCGTGACCCGCAGCGTGGACGGCCACTCGGACGAGACGAAGACACTCGAGGACGAGGCCGGCATCCGGACCTGGCTCACCTCGCTCCAGCGGATCCCGCTCTTCGATACGGCCAAGCTCGAACCGAACCGCGAGTACTACATCCGGGTCAGCGCCCGCACGCAGCCCCGCAACAGCTCGCTCCCCTGGTCGACGGCCGTCTCCGGCCTCGCCAAGTTCACCTTCCTCCCATAACGCGGGCGTCTGCCTGCTCCGCCCCTGCCGCTTGTGAGGCGGACGGGCGTCGCGGGCCTTCGGGGTGCCTTCCCGTACGGCGATGAGCGTCGCTGAGTCGGGGCGAGCCGTGCCGGGCGGGAGTTCACAAGTCGTGGGCTCACTGGGCGCATTGATCCCCGGCTCGACCAAGAACAATTCGCCCTCGACGTTGTGAATCTCCCGACCCACGCCGAACGCCTACCTCCCCCACCTCGCGCGGCTGTCCGCCAGGCGCCTTCAGGAACACGGAGGGCAGGTGCCGGGACGGGCGAGGCGATTCACAACGTCGTGGGCGAATTGCTTTGGGTCAAGCCAGGGATCGATGCGCCCAGTGAGCCCACGACTTGTGAACGCCCGCCCGGCACGGCTCATCCCGACGCTGGATCTCTACCGACCAGGCTTTGATTCAGGAAAGATCTTGCCGGGATTGAGCAATCCGTGCGGGTCGAACGCCGCCTTGAGACGCCGCATCAGGTCGATCTGCGCCGCGTCCAGTTCGAGCTCCAGGTAGCGGGACTTCGTGAAGCCGATCCCGTGCTCGCCGCTGATCGACCCTTCCAGCTCCACAACACGCTCGAACAACCTCCGCTCGGCCTCCAGACTCCGGGCACGGGCCGCCGCGTCATCCGGCGGAATCATCAGGTTCACGTGGATATTGCCGTCGCCGGCGTGGCCGAAGCACGCGATGTCGATTCCGTACGCCCGCCGCAGCTCCGCCACGGTATCCATCAGCTCCGGCACGCGGCCCCGCGGGACGACGACGTCGTTGTTGATCTTCACCAGTCCAGTGGCGCGCAGCGCGTAGGACAACTGGCGTCGCAGTTCCCACAACGCCTCGGCGTCCGCGTCGGAAGCGGCGCGTTCGACACGCGCGGCGCGACTCGCGAGGCACGCGGCGGCAACGGTGTCCGCGTCTGCCGTCACGGACGCCGGAGTCCCGTCGACTTCCACAATCAGCAGGGCGCGGGCGGTCTCCGGAATGAGCGTGGACGGCTGATACGCACGTAACGCGTCCAGCGACCGTTCGTCCACGAACTCCACGGCCGCAGGGACGACGCGTGCCTCGATGAGCGCCGTCACGGCGTCGACGGCCGGCCGCACGCCATCGAAGGTGGCCAGCAGCACCGCGCGCACGGGCGGCTTCGGGATGAGCCGCAGGATGACCTTCGTGATGATGGCCAGCGTCCCCTCCGAGCCGACCAGGAGCTGCGTGAGGTCGTAGCCGACGACGTTCTTCACCGCCTTCGAACCCGTGCGGATGACTTCCCCAGTGGGCAGCACCGCCTCGAGGCCCAGCACGTAGTGCTTCGTCGTCCCGTACTTGAACGCGCGCGGGCCACCGGCGCACTCGGCCACGTTGCCGCCGATCGACGAGCGGTCGAGGCTGGCCGGGTCCGGCGGATAGAACAGACCACGCGCCTCGACCTCGCGCTGAAGAACTCCGGTGATGACCTGCGGCTCCACGACCGCGACGAGATTGAGCGGGTCGATCTCCAGGATGCGCGTAAAACGCTCCATCGAGATGACGACGCCGCCCGCGACCGGCACGGCGCCACCCGTGTAGCCCGTGCCCGCTCCGCGGACGACCATCGGGACGCCGGCGGCCGCGCACACGCGCACGACAGCCGCCACGGCATCCGTGGTGGCCGGCGCGACGACGGCTTCAGGAAGATGCGGGATGCCGAGCGCGTCGGCCGCGCACGACTCGAGAGACGGGGTGTCGGTCCGGCACCAGTCCGGACCGACGATGTCAGTCAGCTCGCGGAACACCGCCGGCGCGAGCACCCGACCCTCCGGCTAGCGGGCCACGGCCGACGGCCGGATCTTGTCCGCGAAGGCGAGCAGGCGCTTCGACGCCTCCTCGAGGTTCTGCATCGAGGTTGCGTAGGAGATGCGGACGTAGCCCGGCGCATCGAACGCCTCACCCGGCGTCAGCGCGACGTGCGACTGTTCGAGCAGCACTTCGGCGAACTTCCCCGTCGTCGGGATCTCGGGCGAGAGCAGCCCCGTCAGATCCGGGAACAGATAGAAGGCCCCGCGCGGCTTCACGCACTTGATCGCCGGATGTGCCGTCAGCCAGCCGTGCACCGCGTCGCGCCTGACCCGATACTCCGCCAGCATCCGCGCGACATCGTCCTGCGGCCCCACCAGTGCCGCGATGGCGGCCTTCTGGGTGATCGACGCGATGTTCGACGTGGCGTGGCTCAGGATCGTGTTGCAGGCCGCGATCAGCTCGACCGGCCCGATGGTCCAGCCGCAGCGCCAGCCGGTCATCGCGTACGCCTTCGACGCCGAGCCGCAGAGGATCGTGCGCTCGCGCATCCGGTCGAAGAGCACCTTCGGCAGGTTGTGCGGGTCCTTGTCGTAGATCAGCTGCTCGTAGCAGAGGTCGATGACGATCCAGATGCCCTTCGGCCCGGCCACGTCGGCGATCTTCGCGAGCTCCGCCTCCGAGATCAGCGCGCCGGTCGGATTGCCCGGCGAGTTGATGACGATCGCCTTCGTCTTCGGCGTGATCTTCTCGATGATCGCATCCGCGTGGATGGCGAAGCCGTCGTCGGAGTTGGTGCGGGCAATGACGGGGATCGCGCCGGCCATCTTCACCTGCTCGACGATCGTCGGCCAGTAGGGCGCGTGCGTGATCACTTCATCGCCGGGGTTGTAGAGCGCCAGCGCCACGTTGAAGAGCGCCTGCTTGCCGCCGGCCGCCACGGCCACCTCGTTCGTCTTGAACTCGATGCCGTAGTCGTTCTTGTAACGCGCGCAGATCGCATCGCGCAGCTCGAGCACGCCGCTGGCGGCGGTGTACCGCGTGAAGTTGGCGTTGATGGCCGCGATGGCCGCGGCTTTGGCGTGCTCGGGCGTGTTGAAGTCCGGCTCGCCCGCGCCCAGATCGATGACGTCGATTCCCGCCCGCCGCATCTTCTCGGCGTTCGCCCCCACCTTCAGCGTCGGCGATTCCGAAATCGCACTGAGCCGCTCCGCGATCACACCCACGTTCGTCCTCCCTGTTCCGTCCGTTGCGCCGCGCTAGGCGCCGCGCCGTTCCCGCAGCCGGGCCTCGACGAGCGGCGGCACGAGACCATGCACATCGCCACCGAGGCTGACCACTTCCTTGATCAGGCGGGAACTGAGATAAGTGTACTGCTCCGCCGGCATCATGAATACCGTCTCGAGCGCGGGCTCGAGATGCCGGTTCATCAGCGCCATCTGGAATTCGTACTCGAAGTCCGACACGGCGCGCATCCCCCGAACGAGGACTGTCGCGCGCTTCTCCCGCGCATAGTCCACGAGCAGCCCGCCGAAGGTATCGACCTCGACGTTCGGATACTCCTTGAAGACCTCCCGGACCATCGCCACGCGCTCGGCCGGCTCGAACATCGGCCGTTTGTCCGCGTTCACGAGCACCGCCACGAGGATGCGGTCGAACAGGCGGGCTCCTCGCAGGATGATGTCCACATGGCCGTTCGTCAGCGGGTCGAACGAGCCGGGATAAATCGCCAGCCGTCCGGCCGGGGGTACCTGAGTCATCATCGTGATCCTGGAGTCGGTCGGAGAAATGTCAGCGTGCTGTCGCCGGACACCAGCGTCCGGGTCGCCGTCC
>JBIKWH010000056.1:0-8734 GCA_044356435.1 Vicinamibacterales bacterium | reverse complement strand
CGCCGACACGCTCGCGGGGGCGGGAGCTGGTGGCGGGGGCGGGGGTGGCGGCGGCGCGGCGGCGACCGGAACGACGAACGCCATCATCGAGGGCGCCTCCGGCACCGAGACGCCACCCAGGAACGGCGCCGCGACTACGACAGCCGTGGCACCAAGATGGAGCGCCCAGGAGGCGACGAGTGAGCCGGCTCCTCCGCGCGGCACGCCGGGGCGCGGATCGCTGATCGACTCGAACATGCGTCATCGTGGCGTGCTGGAGTCACGCGACCGCGACGCGCTGGTGACGTCGCTCTGACTGAACCGTTCGAGGGGCGTACGGATGAGTCGAGCTTCACCCCGGCAGGCGCTTCTCGAACTCCGCCGATTGGATCAGGCGGAGCAGCACCTCGGCGTGCCGACCCTGGCGCACCAGGTTCAGGTAGTCCCTCACGCCGCCTGAATCGGCCGGCCGCTTGAAGACGCCGTCGTAGAAGGCGTCCAGCATCTCCTCGGGTGAGAGCCGCCCCCGACGCGTCAGAAACTCGCCGCTCCGCACCATCGAGCTCACGAGCGTCTCAAGATTCCCCTGCTGGATCTCGGCCACGGCGGCGCGAAGACTCGATTCATCCACGTCCCGTTGCAGCGCGGCGCGGTAGAGCACGCGGACCACGGTCTCCGCGTCGCGTCGGCTGTAGGAGGTGCGCGCGGCGGGGTCGACGATGACGTCCAGTTCCCATGTGAAGTTGAGGTTGCCAGGCACCCACAGATCCAGGCGGCAACGGCCTGCGTCGCCGCGAGCGCTCACGCGGAGCCGCCCGCCGTCGCGGTTGTCGATCTGCAGGAGCCGTCCGCATCCGGCCACGCGGTAGCCGAGCGTCACGAACTCCTGCGGGAACCGCTGGCCACGCTGATCGCGCCCGTCGATCTCGAGGTCCACCTGCCCGCGCGGTGCGATGCGTAACCGGCTGTCGTGCTTCAGGCGTTCGGCCCTGGCGCCGTCGGCGGTGGCGACCAGTTCCGCTTCACACAGCACGGGCTTCGGCCAGGACCCGCAGTTCTGCGCAGCCGCGGTGGCTGGTGCCCCGCACAGGATTCCAGTCGCGAGCGCCAGCAGGGCCAGCGTGTGGGGGAGTCTCATGTGCGGATTCTACGGTGCCGGCGCGTGCTCGCCGGCTCAGAAGGCGACGACGAGATCGGCCAGGCGGTCGCGCGTGCGGGCGGCACGTTGCAGCGCGGCCTCCGGGTCTGGCCCGCCGTCCACATCGAAGGTCAGCACGCCGTCGTAGCCGATCTTCTGCGTGCTCATCATGGCGTGGTCCCAGGGGAGCGCACCGCTGTCGGGCAGGTGTGCGGCGATCAGGTGTTCGCCGGCTTCGTCGATGGCATCGGCCACGCCGCCGTGCAGGTGGGCGTGCCCGTAGTCGAGGCAGATGCCCACGCGGTGTTCATCGAGCTCCCGTTCGATGATCCGCACCAGCACATCAGGACGGGAGAGCGGCCCGCTGCCGCTGGCGAGGGCGAGCTGCACTCCGGCGTCTTCAGTCGCCCTCGTGATTTCTTCGAGGCTCTTCCGGGCGGAGCTCATGCTCTCGGGAGCGGCGTCCCCGGGTGTGCCAGGGCGTTCGAGGTGCACCACGAGCACCGCGTAGGGCACCGTTCCGGCCAGCGCGATCGCCAGGCGGATCTCGTCGAGGGCGTGCTTGCGCTCGGCGGCGTCGTCCGACGCCGGGCTGAACGGCACGACCCACGTGCGGCCGCGGACGCCCTCAGCCCGCGGCGCGCTGACGGCGTGAAGGGTCAGGCCCGCGTCCCCCAGCGCTGTCGCCAGGGACTGCACGGCGCCAGGATCCGCGTAGTCGAAATGGGTACGGGTGGCCGCCAGTTCGAGCGTCGAAAAGCCGTGCCGGGCCATGAGCGCCAGGTGCCGGGGTTCGAGGCGCGCACCGTGCACCAGGCGTGTAGAGAGTCCGAACCGAGGGGCCATGGAAAAGATCGTAGCAGTCTGTCGCAGGCCGACATCTCAGCCGTGGACCGGGCCCGATTCAATAATGAGACGCACTCTCATTTGAGTAGTAACATCGGTACGACCCCATGCGTGCTGCCGCCGTCCCCCAGACCACGTTCGCAGGCCCTGCCGCCGTACCGCTGCTGGAGCTGACGCCCGGCACGACCGCCGTGGTGCGGGAGGTCCTCGACGACCACTCGCACGCGGTACTGCGATCCCTCGGGCTGACCGATGGATCGAGCCTGCGCGTCTGCCGGCTGGGCGACCCGTGCATCATCCAGGTGCGCTCCACGCGTATCGGGCTTTCGAGGACCGTCGCCGAGTCGATCTACGTCACGGTGCCGGCCCGGGACGCACGCTGATGGCGCCCGAGGCAGTGCTCTCACCGCCGGCGCCGCCGGTGGCAGGTAGCCTCAAGCGGATCGTCCTGGCGGGCAACCCCAACACCGGCAAGACGACCCTCTTCAACGCCCTCTGCGGCGCGCGCGCCAAGACATCGAACTTCCCGGGGACGACGACCGTCGTGCGCACCGGTAAGAGCCACTGGCCCGAGGTGGCGGGGCCTATCGACGTTCAGGATCTGCCCGGCGTCTACGACCTGCACCTCGACGTGCCCGAGAGCACCATCGGCGCGAAGGCGCTCGCGGCCACCACCGCCGAGGACACGGTGGTCGTCGTGGTCGACGCCTGCAATCTCCCGCGCAACCTGGTGCTGACGGCGCAGGTCCTGGCCGGCACGCATCGCGCGGTCGTCGCACTCAACATGACCGACCTCGCCGAGCGGCGCGGCCTCGTCATCGACCTCGGTGCGCTGTCGAGCCGACTCGGCGTGCCGGTCGTGCCGATTGTGGCCAGAAGCGGCAAGGGACTCGAGGCGCTACGGGCGGCCGCGCTCACCGCAGAGCGCCTGCCAGTCAGCCTGCCACCCGCTGGCGCTACGGCCGAAGCCGTGATGGCGTGGGCCGAGGATCTCGCCCGGGCCGTGACGACCGGTTCGGCGGATCTTGATGGCGTCGACCCGCTCACCGATCGGCTCGATCGGGTGCTGACGCATCCGATCCTGGGCCTGATGGTCTTTCTCGCCGTGATGAGCGGGCTCTTCTGGATCCTGTTCGCGCTGGCCACTGTCCCGATGGATCTCATCGAGACGATCTTCGCGAGCATCGGACAACTCATCGAGCAATGGCTGCCGGCAGGTCCGGTGCGCGACCTGCTGAGTCAGGGGATCATCGGCGGGCTGGCGGGCACGATCGTGTTTCTGCCGCAGATCTGTCTGCTGTTCTTCCTGATCACGCTGCTCGAGGACACCGGCTATCTGGCCCGCGCGGCCTTCGTGCTGGACCGCCTGCTCTCGCGCTTCGGTCTGCCGGGCCACGCCTTCGTGCCGCTGCTGACGTCGCACGCCTGCGCGCTGCCGGGCATCATGAGCGCGCGGCTCATTCCGGATCGCCGCGATCGACTGGCGACGGTCCTGGTCGCACCGTTCATGAGCTGCTCGGCCCGGCTGCCGGTCTACGTGCTGCTCACGACGCTGATCTTTGCCGGGCGTCCGGCCGCGGCAGGTCTCGCCTTCGCCGGCTGCTATCTGCTGGGCGCCGTCGCGGCGCTCTTTACCGCCTGGCTCGCGGGACGCACGATTCTCCCCGGGCGCGCGCGGCCGATGATTCTCGAACTGCCGACGTACAAGGTGCCGTCCCTCAAGAACGCGGTGCTGGCGGCCAAGGATCAGGGCCTCTCGTTTCTGACGACGGCCGGCACGGTGATCGTCGCCATCTGCATCGTCATGTGGTGGCTCAGCGCGTATCCGACCGTCGAGGTGCTCCCGCGCGTGGAGGCGCTTCGTCAGGAAGCCGCGGCTCCGAACGTGGGAGAGGCGCAGGCATCGGCCCTGCTGGCCGAGGCGGATGCACTGCAGTCGAGGGCCGCGCAGGCCGGCAGCTTTGCCGGCCGCATCGGACACACGGTCGCTCCGGTGTTCGAGCCGCTGGGGTTCGACTGGCAGCTCACGGTGGGCGTGCTCACCAGCTTCCTGGCCCGCGAGGTGTTTGTCTCGACGATGTCCGTGCTGGCCGGAGGGCAGGCGGATGCCGAGCTGGACGAAGGCGTCGTGGCAAGCGTGCGCAGCATGACGCGGGACGACGGAACGCCCGTCTTCACGCCGGCGACGGCCGCGGCCGCGCTCGTCTTCTTCGTGCTGGCGATGCAGTGCCTGCCGACGTTGACGGTGACGCGGAAGGAGACCGGCAGTCTGGGCTACGCGGCGCTGCAGCTCGGATACATGTCGAGTCTCGCCTACGTGGCCGCGCTGATCGTCCACCAGGGACTCCTCGCGGCGGGCCTGTCATAGAAGGGCGGGATTCATGGAGATCCTCCAGCACGCAGTCGTGACGTTGGTGGCGCTTGCGGCCGCAGCCGTGGTGTTGCGTCGCCTGTTCGGCTTTCTGAGCCCACGCGCGGAAGAGCCCCGGTGCGCCGGATGCCCGTCGACGCAGGGCGCCTGCGCACCCACGGCACCGCAGCCCGGTGGGGGAGCCGTGCATCCCGCCGTGCTCGTGCGCAGAGCCGCGGTACCGGTCTCGGGCCTGTCGCGGCGGTGAACGCGTGATGCTGCGGGCGATCGTCTGGGTTTCCCTCGCCGTTCAGATCGCGATCGTCGGCACAGGCGGCGCGGTGCGCCTGACGGGCTCGGGGCTCGGCTGCCCCACATGGCCCCGATGCACGCCGGAGTCCTTCGTCGTGCAGCCCGAGCTCGGCATTCACGGCGCGATTGAGTTCGGCAACCGCCTGCTGACGTTCGTGCTCGTGTTCGTGGCGGTGGGCGCCGTCGCGTACATCGCGCGTGTGCGGCGCGAGCGGCGGGATCTCTTCCGACTGGCCGTGGCCCTCGCCGCCGGGATTCCGGCCCAGGCGGTGCTCGGCGGCATCACCGTCCTGACTGGTCTCGACCCGTGGCTCGTCGGCGCGCACTTCATCCTCTCGGCCGTCCTGGTGTCGCTGGCCACGGTGCTGGTCTTCCGCACGTACGTGCCACCCGGATCCGTGCTCCCGACAGTGGGATTCCGCCCGCGCCTCGCCTCTGCCGCGGCAGTCGCCGTCGCGATCGCACTCGTCCTCGGTGTGGTGACGACCGGCGCCGGTCCCCACGCGGGGGACGCCGCCACGCCCCGGAACGGCCTCAACCCCGAGACGCTGCAGCCCGTACACAGCGCCGCCGCCTTCCTGGCCTTCGCGCTGACGGCGGTGCTCGTGATGGCGACCACCGCGCTCCGCAGTCGTGTCACCACCCTCGCGCAGTTGCTGCTGGCGTTGGAAGTGACGCAGATAGCGATCGGCATGGCGCAGGCCCGGATGCAGTTGCCCGCGTGGCTCGTCGGGATCCACATGGTGCTGGCCTGCTTCGTGGTGGCCGCCGCGACAGCCGTCGTGCTCAGCCTACAGGGCGGGCGAGTGACCGCGGCAGCCGCAGCGCGATAACGCGCATCCGGCGTCCGGTTCGTCAGGCCAGTTCGTCGATGTGGGCCGCGAGCACCCGGCGCAAGCTCTCAAAGCGCGGGTACTTCGCGAGATTCGTCCGCACGTAGCCGAGCGTGCGCGGCATGTCGGGCACATAGCCCTGATTGCCCTTGCCCGCCTGGAAGCCGAACGTCCCGAGGGCCTTGATGTTGCGCTGCACGGACATCAGGTCGAAGCGGCGCACGAACTCCGCCCGAGCGGCAGCCGGATCCTCCCGCGTCGCGCACAGGAATACGTCGATGAGCCTGTCCACCAGGCGTTCCGGCAGATCGACGTAGGAATCGCGGAGGAGTGACGCCAGGTCGTAGGTGTCCGGACCCATGCGGGCGTCCTGATAGTCGATGAGATAGAGGTCGTTCCGCAGCACCATCAGATTGCGGCTGTGGTAGTCGCGGTGGCAGACGACACGCGGCTCGGCGGCCAGTTCGGTTGCGATGGCCAGAAACGCCTGCTCCAGCTGCTCGTGATCCTCGGGCTTCAGCCGTGCCTGTCGCCAGCCCTCCAGAAAGTGCTCGCGGAAGAAGCGGAACTCGAACATCAGCTTCTCGACGTCGAAGGCGAGCCGGTAGGGCAGGCGGTTCGACGCGGCCAACTCGCGCCCGCGCGTCTGGAGCGTGACGATGTGGCTGACGGCCTGCTCGTATTTCGCCCGCCGCTCGTCTTCGTCGACGCCTCTGAGGTGCGCCTGCAGCGTCACGTTGCCCAGGTCGCCGAGCGCGATGATCCCGAGCGCGTCGTCGTGGCCGAGCACGGCGGGTATCGGCACCGGCATCGCCGAGAGCAGGGCGTGGGCGTCGCTGAACGGCATCTCGTCGAACACGATCGGACCCGGATGTACCGCGAGCACGATCGGCGCGACGCCGTCGGCTTCCGCGCGGAAGTACCGCCGATCCGATGCGTCCGGTGTCAGTGGCGTCACACGGACGCCAGAGCCGAGACCCATCCCGGTGAGGAACTGTTCGATACGGTCCACGGGAGATACCATAATTCAACCTGGAGGAAGGTCGAGTGCGTTACGACGCTGCGATAGACGAGATCCTGAAGCAGTTCGACCAGACCGACGACCGCTACGCCGCCCACGCACGCCTGAGCCCGCTCATCGAGCGGCTCTGCGACGACACGGAGTTCCTCCACGAGGCGATTCGCGTCGCGCTGTCCAGGCCCGGCTTCTTCGAGGGCACGACCGTGCTCAGCATTCCCGTTGCCGAGCGCGGAGACATCGCGCTGAACATCAACCTCTTCGCGCCGATCCACGACGGAGCGCCGGAGGTCGCCGCCGACTACATCCATCACCACGGGTGGCGCTTGCTCACTACGGGCGTGATCAGTGGTGGCTACGACACGATCGTCTTCGACAAGCACAGTCACGAACACCGCACCGGTCGGGCCGTCGCGCTGCGAATCCAGGAGGTCTACCGGCACGCCCGTGGCGGCGCCAGGTTCGTCGATTCGGATACCGCGCATGTCGTGTTCCACCCTCCCGCGCTTTCGGCGACCCTCGCGCTGTGGAGCGCGGACCGGCACCTGGCGAGCCAGGGTGTGAAGCGGCTGCTCGGACGCTTCCCCTGGGTGCGGCGGGTCATCGTGGGTGCCATCCACGCGGTGGGCCTCACGAAGTCGCTGGGTCTGAATGCGGTGGCCGGCGTGTTCTACCGGCCTGAGGGTGGCTGCATCGTCGAGGCCGTCCACGATCGGGAACTGGACGTCACCGCCGACGAAGTGGCACACGGTGTGTGCCTCTTCCTGCAGAAAGTCGGGTTCCGGGACGTGCCGTTCCTGGAGTCGCTCAAGACGCGGTGTCCGCCTCGCGCCGTTCCGCTCGTCGACAAATTGATCCGGGGCGAGGCCATCCCCGAGGTTGGCGTGCAGGGGCACACCAACAGGCGGTTCACGAAGTCCCAGATTCTGGCGGCGATCAGCGCTGCAGCGTAGCGGCGCCGGCGCGGTCGCGGCGTACCCCTCAGCCTCGCGCGGGTGCCAGCATCGCGACCGGGGCTGATTCTTCTCCCCGGAACACGGCACGGGCCCAGCGTCCGGCTGGCACGTGCGCCCCGGCCATGACGATGCAGTCCGAGAGTTGCGTGCCCGGCTCGACGCGGACGTCGTCCCAGAGGACGGACGACTCGACGATGGCGTCCGGCGCGACCGTGACGTTGCGGCCGTGCAGCAGGTGGGCGGCGCTGCCCGCCAGTCGCACGCAGGTGCGCAGATAGTCGTCCGGCGTGCCGATGTCGTCGAAGGTGGTCGTGACCGGCGCGATGCGCACCGACCCCGGCCGCCCGGCGGCGAGCGCGCGATAGAGGCCGGAGATCGAGTGCGACGGCTCGTCGGGCGACACACCCTCATAGGCGGCGCGCTCCACCACCTGCACGCCGACGAAGTGCCACGACCGGTCGGAGGCGCCCTTCGGCACGACGCCCGTGAATACGCCATCGGCGTCAGCGGACACACCGCCGTACTGTTCGGGCGACGGATTCGGCATCACCGCGAGCGTCACGAGCGCCCCGGAGTCTTCGTGGCGGCGGACGAGGGCCGCGAGGTCGACATCGGTCAGCGTGTCGCCGTTCAGCACGAGCGCGCGGTCGCCATCGACCAGGCGCAGCGCCCGCGCCGGGCCGCCGCCGGAGCCCAGAATCTCGCGCTCCCACGAGTAGCGCACGCGCAGGCCGAGGTGGGAGCCGTCCCCGACGACCGACGTGATCGTGTGGCCGAGGTGGTGCAGATTCAGCACCGCGTCAGTGATACCGGCCTCACGGAGCTGCCCGAGGATGCGCTCCACGAGGGTCAGGCCCGCGACGGGCATCGCGGGCTTGGCGAGTACGTCCGAGAGGGGGCGCAGGCGCGTGCCGAGCCCGGCCGTCAGCACAATTGCGGGAATCATGGGCGCCGGAAGAGCATGTCTCGGGCCTCGGCGGCGCCGGTTCTGGCCGTGAAGAGCGCGCGATAGGAGTCGCGGAGAAAGTCGGCCGGCGTCCGGCCGAGGGCGCGCGTCGCGGTCAGGATGGCCGCTTCCTCACCCTCGATTTCCACGAACACGCCGACCGGCGTTTCGTCGAGGGCGACGACGGTGCCGTGCAGCGCGAACTCGGTGCGGTACTTCTCGTAGCGGAAACCCGGCGTGAGACCGAGCACGTCGAAGCTCGCGGCGACGACCGATGCGTCGGCCACGGCGGTCTCCTGTTCCTCGCGCACCTTCATCGCTCCCGCCTGCACGGGTCCCTTGAGTGTGAGGAACGC
>JBIKWH010000055.1:0-8745 GCA_044356435.1 Vicinamibacterales bacterium | reverse complement strand
CACGGACGACACCGCGTCCTTGATGTCCTCGATCAGCCGGCGCTTCACCGTCTCGGTGAACTCGATCACGCGGATGTACTTGGAGACCTCGATGCGGGCGCGCATCGTCTTGAGCAGCGCGCGGCGGTACTTCTTCTTGTCGGCCTTCGCGGTTTCCTCGAGCTTCTCACCGAGCTTCTGATACTGGACGCGGGCCTTCTTCACCGAGTCGATCTGGCCCAGGACCTCCGCGGCGCGCTCCTCGATGCGCTCCTCGGTGATCTCCTCGTCCGTGAAGATCACCAGCTCGCGGACGGTGCGCTCGCCGGCGCGCAGGGCCTCACCCATCTGGATGATGCGCATGGCGACGGTCGGGGTACGGGAGATGGACTTGATGACGGCGAGCTTGCCGCGCTCGATGCGCTTGGCGATGGCCACTTCGCCCTCGCGGGTGAGCAGCGGCACCGTGCCCATCTCGCGCAGGTACATGCGGACGGGGTCGTTGGTCTTCTCGAGGGTGCCGGGCGTGAGGTCCAGCTCCGGCTCGTCGCCGCTGTCGCGGTCGAAGCTCTTGTCTTCGCGGTAGGCCTTGTCGGAATCGACGATCTCGATGCCGTTGCTGCTGAAGAGCCCGAAGAGCTCGTCGATGTCGTCGGCGGAGACGATCTCCGACGGCAGTTGCTCATTCACCTCGTCGTAGAGGAGGTAGCCCCGTTCCTTACCCTGGCTGATGAGCTGCCGTACTTCGTCGTACCGTTCTTCAATCGACAAGGTTCTACTCCTCAGTGCTTTCCAAAATCCGCCGCCGCAGATCCAGGCTCTTTTCGAGCAGTGGCGTCAGCGCCGGATCGTCGGTCCCCCCGGCCTGCAGCAACTGGTCGATTGCCACCTGGTTGGCCTCCCGCTCGCGCTGGTAGCGCAGTTTCCGCAGCACCTGTACGCAGGATGCGGCGGTTAGCGAGGGCGCTTCGGACTCCGCCGCCGCCTCCGTGACGAGCGTGGCGTGAGCCATATCCAGCTGTTCGATCAATGCTGCTGGGGAGAAACCGTTATTTTCGTTCAGTTTGCGCGCAAGATCCAGCACCGGCCGCGAGCCGAGACCCTCAATATCGGCCGTTTCCAGATCATTCATCGCAGAAACACCCATTTCCGGTTGATGAATCAGCATCCAGAGCAGCGCCCGCTCGGCTTTGGTGAGCTGCCCAAGAGGCCGAACCCGGATGGTCGGCGCCGCCTCCACCTTACCGGACGGACCAGGCCCGCCGGCGGGTCCTTTTGCGAATTCCTTCAGGACGAGCTCCTGCGGGAGCCGGGCCCGACCGGCGACGGCTTCCGCGAAGATCTGCCGGCGCACGGTGTCCGGAATCCGGCTGCCGACCGGCACCATCTCCGCGACCAGGCGCGCGCGGCCCTCGGCCGTGTTGATGTCGACACCCGCCGCGGCCCGGTCCAGCAGGAAGTCGAGATACGGCCGCGACTGTTTCAGGCGCTCGACGTACTCGCCGCCACCACGGCGCCGAATGAAGACATCCGGATCCTCGCCCGCCGGGAGCACGGCGACGTTCACGTCGAAGCCTTCGGCCACCAGCAGCTCCGACGACCGCGCGGCGGCACCCTGCCCGGCGGCGTCCGGGTCGTAGCTGAGCACGACGCGTCCCGCGAAGCGGTGCAGGAGCGCCGCCTGCTGCGCGGTCAACGCCGTACCGCAGGAGGCCACGACCGCCCGCTGACCGCTCTGAAAGACCTGCGCGAAGTCGAAGTAGCCCTCGACCAGCACCGCGAACTTCCGCTCGCGGATCGCCGCCTTGCTCAAGTGGAGTCCATAGAGCGTGCGGCTCTTCGTGTAGATCGGCGTCTCGGGTGAGTTGAGGTACTTCGGCTGCTGGTCCGGATCCACCGTGCGCCCGCCGAACGCGACGATGGCGCCGGAGTCGCGCGCGATCGGCACCATCAGACGGTTGCGGAAGCGATCGACCAGTGACCGGTCGTCCCGCTCGAAGGTCAGGCCGCCCCGAATGAGCAGACTCTGCGAGAACCCGGTCTTGAGCAGGTGCTTCGTCAGGGCGTCGCGGCCAGCGGGCGCGAACCCCAGACCCAGGATCTCCGAGGTCGCCTCGGTCACGCCGCGGTCGGCGATCTGCTTCCGGATCCGCGCGCCGGCCGGCGTGGCGAGCTGCGCGCGGAACCACTTCGCCGCCGCCTCCTGTACGGCCAGCAGGCTTTCCCGCTCGGCGCTGCTCGCGCGCTGCTCGTCGCTCTGCTCCGGCTCCGGCACCGTCACGCCGAACCGCCCCGCGATGACCTTCACGGCCTCGAAGAAGCCGACCTTCTCGTGCAGCTCGACGAACTTGATCACGTCGCCGCCGACGTTGCAGCCGAAGCAGTGGAAGAAGCCCTTGTCGCGGTTGACGTGGAAGGACGGCGTCTTCTCCCCATGAAACGGGCAGAGGCCCTTGTAGGTCGCGCCGACCTTCTTGAGCGACACGTAGTCCTGGATGACGGTGACGATGTCGGCCTGGAGCTTCAGGTCCTCGATGAAGTTCTGCGGCAGGAGCGGCATCAGTCCTTCAGCTCCGCCACCGTGGCACCGCCGCCGCCCTGATTCGCCGGCGCCTGCTCGATGCGCGCCACGAGCGGGTGGTCCTTGAGGAACGTCCCCACCGCGCGCCGGAGCTGCCCGGTGCCGAACCCGTGGACGACGCGCACCTGCTGATGCTCGGTCGTCGTGACATCGTCGAGGAACCGTTCGAGCTTCGTGAGGGCCTCGTCGACCGTCAGGCCCACGACGTTCAGCTCCGCCGACTGCGACGCGCGTGGCACCAGGTCGACCCTGAGCGCGACCTTGCCTGAGGCGGTGACCGGCCCGCCGACGACGCGCAGCTCCTTCTTGGCGACGCGCATCCGCTTGCCGTGGACGTCCACCTCAACCTGACTGTTCGCGATGCTGACGACGACGCCGTCAAGGCCGAGCCCGGCCACCGAGACCCGCGCGCCGACGACCAGCGGCGCCGGCGGACCCTCGCCGGCCTCGGGCTTCGTCGCGGGCGTGCGTCCCGCGCTGCCTTTCACGGCCGCCGCGATGTCGTCGATCGCCGCGCGGGCTTCGGCACGGACGAGTCCGGCCTCGCCCGTGGACAGCTTCGGCGGCACGAGCCCGCCCGTCTGCGTGCGGAGGGCCGCGGTGTGTGCCTTCAGCGCGTCGACGACGGCGTCGATCTCCTTCCGTGCGTCGCGGACACGTTCGTCGACACGGTCGTTGACGCGATTCCGGAAGGTCGCCTCGCGGTCGGCCAGCGCGGCTTCCTTCGAGCGCAGTGACCGCTCGCGGGAGGCCAGCACGCCGCGCTCCTGATCGAGGCGCACGCGGTCCTGCTCGATCTGGTGCAGGTCGCGGTCGATCTTCGCGAGATGGTCCGCGAGGTCGCGCTCGCGATGGCTCAGGCGTCCGCGCGCCGCGGCGATCACGGCGGGCGGCATGCCCAGCCGTGCGGCGATCTCGAGCGCGATGCTCCGGCCGGGCGACCCGTAGATCAGGCGGTACGTCGGCGCGAAGGTCTCCGGGTTGAAGCTGAACCCCGCGCTGACGACGCCCGCCGTGGTCGAGGCATATGTCTTGAGGACGTCGTCGTGCGTGGTCGCCACCACGTACGCGCCGCGCTGGCGGAAGTGGTCGATGACGGCCGTGCCGAGCGCGCCGCCTTCGGCCGGGTCCGTGCCGGCGCCCACTTCGTCCAGCAGCACGAGTGCCGGCGACTCCAGTTGCCGCTCCATCGAGACGACGTTCGTGATGTGCGCCGAGAAGGTGCTGAGGCTGGCCGCGATCGACTGCGAGTCGCCGATGTCCGCGAAGATCGTGCGGAAGACCGGCAGCATCGTGCCCTCGGCCGCCGGGACGTGCAGTCCCGCCTGCGCCATCACCGCGAGCAGGCCGGCCGTCTTCAGGGCCACCGTCTTGCCGCCGGTGTTCGGGCCGGTGATGACGAGCACCCGGGCGGGTGGCTCGAGCGTGATCTCCACCGGCACGGGCGTGATGCCCTGCTCGATGAGGAGCGGATGCCGCGCGGCCACCAGCTTCCACGTGCCGTCCGGAGACGGCGCCGGTTCGATGCCGCGCATGCGCCCCGAGAGTCGCGCCTTGGCCTGCACGACGTCGAGCATCGTGGCGGCGTCGAGCGTCGACGAGAGATCGTCGGGCCGCGAGCGGAACGCGTCGGTCAACTCCAGCAGAATCCGCCGGACTTCCTCGATCTCTTCTTCCTGCCCCGCGACGATGTCGTTGTTGATCTCGACCGTCGCCAGCGGTTCGAGGAACAGCGTTGCGCCGATGCTCGGCCCGGACGGGCAGCACGAACCGGCCGTTGCGGTCCGTGACGACCTGATCCTGCAGGTACCGGGACGTGTCCTTGCCGCGCAGGAACCCGTCGAGCGTTGATCGCAGCTTGCCGCGCTGCCGTCGGAGACGCTCGCGGATCGCGGCGAGCACCGGGCTGGCGTTGTCGGCGACGTCGCCGCCGGGGTCGATGGCGCGGCGCACACGGGCGATCTCGTCGCGGAACGCGCTCGCGCCCAGCGCGATGCCCTTGAGGATGGGGAAGGCGTCGCCCGTGGCGAGGATCGCGCGCCGCGTCTCCTCGATGGAGTCGAGGTGGTCGGCCAGACCCAGCAGGCGCAGCGGCTCGAGCGGCCGGCCGACGACATCGAGGGCGTCGAGCGTGGACGCCAGGTCCTCCGGCGCGCGCAGCGGGAAGCCGCGATGGGTGGCGTGAAAACGGGCCCCCTCGGAGGTTGTGGCCAGCAGGCGCCGGACGACGCCCGGGTCCGCCTCCGGCGCAAGATCCTCCAGGCGATCGCGCCCCGCGGGCGTAATCGCCAGATCCGCGAGGACGGCGACCACGCGATCGAATTCAAGTGCAGGGAGCGCGGCGAGCATGGGGAGGGGAGCTAGAGATGATTGATCAGCGAGGCCGTGGCCGCGGCGCCGAAGCCGTTGTCGATGTTGACCACCGTCACCCCGTTCGCGCAACTGTTCAGCATGCCGAGCAGCGCCGCGAGGCCACCGAAGCTGGCGCCGTAGCCAATGCTCGTGGGCACCGCGATCACCGGCACGGAAACCAGGCCGGCGAGCACGCTGGGCAGCGCGCCCTCCATGCCCGCGACCACGATGATCACGCGCGCCCGGCCGAGCTGCTCCCGTGCCGACAGGAGGCGGTGGAGCCCCGCCACCCCGACGTCGTAGAGGCGCTCGACGTCATTACCCATCAGGGTCGCCGTCAGCGCCGCCTCCTCGGCCACCGGAAGGTCGGAGGTGCCCGCGCAGGCGACCAGAATCGTCCCCTTGCCCGGTGGTACCTCGCCCTGCGCCAGCGTGATCACGCGCGCCGTCTCGTCGTAGTGTGCGCCGGGCACGCGCTGACGGACGGCGTCCGCCGCCTCCGGTGTCGCGCGGGTGACCAGCAGCGGACGCCCCCGAGCCACGATCCGGCTCGCGATTTCGGCGATCTGCCCGGGTGTCTTGCCCAGGCCGAGAATGACCTCGGGAAACCCCTGCCGGAACTCCCGATGGTGGTCGATCCTCGCAAAGCCCACGTCTTCAAAGGGTGCCTGGCGGATGGCCTCGTGCACCTGGGCGCCGGCCTCCTCGGGGCTGACCCCGCCCGCCCGGACGGCCTCGAGCAGTTTCCGGAGAGTCTCAGTGGTCATAAGTTGCTCGTTTTCTTTGACTTTCAGGGTTGTCAGCCGCGATAATCGGATCACATTTTGGCCGCACGGCAGACCGAATGACCCCCACAGAAACGCTGATTCTCGCCGCGTACTTCTTCGTCGTTGTCGTACTCGCCGTGTACGGGTGGCACCGCTATTACATCGTCTACCTGTACATGAAGCACAAGCACGAGAAGCCGCAGCCGCTGGCGATCTTCGACCCGCTGCCGCGTGTGACCGTACAGCTTCCCATTTATAACGAAATGTATGTGGCCGACCGCCTGATCGACGCGGTCTGCAAGCTCGACTACCCGCGTGAGCTGCTTGAGATCCAGGTTCTGGACGACTCGACGGACGAGACCCGGGCCGTCGCCGAGAACACCGTGCGCCGCTACGCGGACGCCGGCTTCGACATTGTCTATCTGCACCGGACGGACCGCACGGGCTACAAGGCCGGCGCGCTTGAGGCCGGTCTGCATGTGGCCAAGGGCGAGTTCATCGCCATCTTCGACGCCGACTTCATCCCGACGACCGACTTCCTGATGAAGTCCGTGCACTACTTCTCGGACCCGAAGGTCGCCGTCGTGCAGGCGCGCTGGGGCCACCTCAACTCGGACTATTCACTCCTCACGAAGATCCAGTCGATCCTCCTGGACGGCCACTTCATCCTCGAGCATGGCGGCCGCAACCGCGCCGGGCTCTTCTTCAATTTCAACGGCACCGCGGGCATGTGGCGCCGGACCGCAATCACCGACGCCGGCGGCTGGCAGCACGACACGCTCACCGAAGATCTGGATCTCAGCTATCGCGCCCAGTTGAACGGCTGGAAGTTCATCTTCCTGGCGGACCTGGTCGCGCCGGCTGAACTCCCGGTCGAGATGAACGCGTTCAAGTCGCAGCAGCACCGCTGGGCCAAGGGCTCCATCCAGACCTGCCGGAAGCTGCTCCCGCGGATTCTCCAGAGCGACCTGCCGATGGGCGTGAAGGTCGAGGCGTTCTTCCATCTCACCGCCAACTTCAACTATCCGTTGATGTGCGTGCTCTCGGTGCTGATGGCGCCCTCGATGATCATCCGCTACAACATGGGCTGGTACGAGATGCTGCTCATCGACGTGCCGCTCTTCTTCGCGGCGACCGCGTCGGTGGCGAACTTCTACATGGTCTGCCAGCGCGAGATCTACCCGGACTGGCGCACGCGCATCAAGTACATGCCGTTCATGATGTCGATCGGGATCGGCCTCACGATCAACAACACGAAGGCCGTGATCGAGGCGATGTTCAACAAGCAGAGCGAGTTCGCCCGCACGCCGAAGTACCGCATCGATGGCAACGGCGGCGAGTGGCTCACCAAGAAGTACCACCAGACGCTGACCGCGCAGCCGATCATCGAGCTTGCGCTCGGCGTCTACTTCACGGTGACTGTGTTCTACGCGCTGGCGAACGGGATCTACGGCACGCTGCCGTTCCTGGTGCTGTTCCAGGTCGGCTTCCTCTACACGGGCCTCCTCTCCGTCGTCCAGCAGTTCGCCGAGAGCAACGTCAGCCTGAAGACGGTGGCCGAAGGCAAGGAACTTCTCTAGCGCCGCTCGGCCGCCCTCCGCGCTAGAATCGCCCCCTCCAGACACTTCCCGCCGAGGAGGGACACAACAATGAACGTGAAGCGGCTCGCCATGGGCGCCATTGCGGCGTGGGTGGTTTCGATTCCGATCGGGTTTGTCGTGAACGAAGTTCTGCTGAAGGACCTCTATACGGCCAACGCGGCCGCCTACCGGCCCGAGGCCGAACTGATGGCCAATCTGCCGTACGGCTTCGCGTTCATGCTGCTCGGGATGTTCGTGCTGGCCTACATGTATGCGAAGGGCTATGAAGGCGGATCCGGTACGGCAGAAGGGCTTCGCTTCGGCGCGCTCGCCGGCGTGCTCCTGAGCTTCGCGGCGGTCAACTGGATCTGGGCGACCATTCCCATCTCGTTCACGCTGGCCGCGGTGATGATGGTCGACTACGTGGTCGAATACGCCATCTACGGCGCGATCATCGGCAGCATCTACAAGAAGGCATAGGCGGACAGGCGTGGCAGAGCAGAAGGCAGGCCTCGAAGACATCGTCGCGACATCCTCGGCGATCTGTTATCTGGACGGCGACCATGGGGTGCTGGCCTATTGCGGCCACGACATCCACGACCTGGCCGAGTACGCCACCTTCGAGGAAGTCTGCTATCTGCTCTGGCACCGCCGGCTTCCCAGCCGGTCGGAGCTGGGCGACCTGCAGTCGCAACTGGCCGCCGCCCGGCCGCTGCCAGAGCCTGTCGTCCGGCTGATGCGGCAGATGCCGCCGGTGGACGGCATGGACGCGCTGCGCACGCTGACCTCGGCGCTCGCGCACTACGACCGCGAGGCGGCGGACACCTCGCCCGCGGCGCAGTACCGGAAGGCCGTGCGGCTCACCGCCCAGGTGTCGTCGCTGGTGGCGACCTGGGGACGTCTCGCGGCAGGCGCCGGCCCGATCGACCCGGATCCGGTGCTCGGTCACGCCGCCAACTTTCTCTACATGCTCACGGGCAACCGTCCGGGACCGACGGCCGTCCGCGCGTTCGACGTCGCGCTGATCCTGCACGCCGACCACGAGCTGAACGCGTCCACGTTCGCGGCCCGCGTCTCCGCGGCGACGCTGACGGACATCTACTCCGCGGTCGTCGGCGCCATCGGCGCGCTGAAGGGGCCGCTGCACGGCGGCGCCAACGCGGACGTGATGCGGCTCCTGCTCGAACTGGGCGAAAACGCCACGGCGGATCGGGTGGAGAGCGCCGTCCGGGCGAAGCTCGCGCGCAAGGAGAAGATCCCCGGCTTCGGCCATCGTGTCTACACGACCGAGGATCCGCGGGCCACGCACCTGCGGCAGATGTCGAAGGAGCTGGGCATCAAGGCCGGGCAACCCTCGTGGTTCCAGATGTCGCAACAGATCGAGGCGCTGGTGAAGGCGGAGAAGAAGCTGAACCCGAACGTCGACTTCTACTCGGCCTCGACCTACTACACCCTCGGGATTCCCATCGATCTCTACACGCCGATC
>JBIKWH010000054.1:0-8794 GCA_044356435.1 Vicinamibacterales bacterium | reverse complement strand
CGGGAAGACTAACCCGGACGTATGCTGGGCGCACCCGAGGCTGCCGTGATGCGGCCTGGTGGAGGCCACGATGAAGATTGCGTTCAGCCTGCTGATTGGTCTGGCGATTGGCGCCGGCTGTCGGTGGTTCAACATCCCTGTCCCGGCTCCGCCGACGATCGTCGGCGTGATGCTGATCCTGTCGATTACGGCCGGCTACATCGCCGCCGACAAGGTGCTCGCCGGGCGCCAGGCCAGCGCTGCCACGACCTCGCAGCGCTGACCCGGCCCGGGTGTCCCGCAGTGTCTCCTGCTTAGCGGATGAACGTGCCCGCGCCGAGCTCGGCAAACGCCTGCCGCAGCTCCTCGGCCGTGTTCATCACGATCGGCCCCCGCCACGCGACCGGCTCCTCGAGCGGCTGACCGGAGACGAGCAGGAACCGGATGCCCTGGTCGCCGGCGCGCACCAGTACCTCATCGCCCTGGTCGAACAGCACCAGCGAGTGATTGCTGACATCCGTATCGCGGAGCACCACGTCCGACCCGTCGGTGGCTTCCGTCAGCACGGCGTGCGGGTCCGAAGCGCCCCTGAAGGTGCCGGAGCCGGCGAACACATACGCGAAGGCATGCCGCGTGATCTCCACCTTCAGCCTCTTGGTCTGGCCGGGCGGAACGGAGATGTCGAGGTACCGCGGGTCGGCGGCCACGCCTTCCACCGGTCCCTTCTTTCCCCAGAACTCCCCGACGACGATGCGCGCGGTCGTGCCGTCGTCATCCGTCACGACCGGAATGTCCGCCGCTTTCACGTCCTGGTAGCGCGGCTGCGTCATCTTCAGCGAGCGCGGCAGGTTCGCCCAGAGCTGGAAGCCGTGCATGCGTCCGGCCGCATCGCCCTTCGGCATCTCCTGGTGCATGATCCCGCTCCCCGCGGTCATCCACTGCACATCGCCGGCCCCGAGCGAGCCGCGGTTGCCGAGGCTGTCGCCGTGGTCGACGCTCCCGGCCAGCACGTACGTGATGGTCTCGATCCCGCGGTGTGGATGCCACGGAAAGCCGGCCAGGTAGTCGTCCGGCTGGTCGCCGCGGAAGTCGTCAAAGAGCAGGAACGGGTCGTAGTCCCGCGTCTGGCCGAACCCGAACCCGCGGCGCAGGCGCACGCCGGCACCTTCCATCGTGGGGACTGATTCGGCAACACGCTTGACGGGTCTGAGCGACATCGGAGCCTCCTGTTTTCAGATCAGCGTTCAGAGAATACGCGCGGCGAACGGGAAATCGAGACGTGGCGCGCGGGCGTAGAGGCCAACCGGATCGCCGTGGCCGAGGTTGATCAGGAAGTTCGACTTCCAGCCTGTCCCCTTCAGGAACTCCTCGTCCACGCCGTCCCGGTTGAAGCCGCCCATGGGCCCGCAGTCGAGACCCAGCGCCCGCGCGGCGAGAATCACATACGCGCCCTGCATCGACGACCCCTGCGTCGCGATCGTGGCGCGTGCCTCCTCGGGAAGACCGCCGAAGTAGTCCTGCATGCCGGGCTTGTGCGGCGCCAGCGTCGACATCTGCTCCTGGAAATTCACATCGTGCGCCACGATCGCCGTGACCGGCGCGGCCATCGTCTTGTCCACGTTGCCGGGCGAGAGCAGCGGCTTCAGCCGCGCCTTGGCCTCGGCCGACTTCACGAACACGAGCCGCAGCGGCTGGGTATTCGCCATCGTCGGCGGCCAACGCGCCGCTTCGTACAATTTCTGCAGCAACGCGTCGTCCACGGGTTCGTCGCGCCACGCGTTGTGCGTGCGGGCGTTGAAGAAGAGCACATCCAGACTGTCCTGCGAGAGCGCCATCAGCCGTTCCTCCGGATCCACGTAATCGTGCCGACCACCACGAGCAGCACCAGCGGAATCGCCGGACTGTCGTGCAGGATCACCACGTGGGTGAGGGCGGCACCGATCATGGTGGCACCGAGCACCGGACCCGCAAAGCGCGCCGCGGCGGGTATGAGCAATCCAATCGCGCCGACGACCTCAATCCCGCCAGTCACGTAGCGGAACCACTGACCCACGCCGACCGCGTCAAACAGCTGGACCATCTGCTCGTTGCCCGCGAGCTTGTTTCCCCCAGCCAGCAGGAACATGCCCGCCGCCGCGATCTGCAGTACCCATCCCACGATGTTCATTGCCCGTCTCCTTGGTTCACTTGTCTAATTACGCATGCCTGCATTGCACATACATGAACGATTAAGGCCAAAAAAAAGTTCCTACCCCGCCGAGGCTTCGAGTCGCGCCATCAACGACGCCAGCTGCAACGCCTCTTCCTTCGAGAACTTCGCGAAGAGTTCCTGGATGACCGCTTCCTGGATCTTCGCGCCTTCCGTGTACGCCTTCCGGCCCGTGGCCGTGATGACCGCCAGCTTCGATCGTCTGTCGTTCGGGTCGGCCTCGCGGCTCACGAGCCCGTCCGCCTCCAGTCGATCGACGAGCTGCGTGACATTCGACTTCACGCAGGACAATCGATCGGCCAACTGACCGAGCGGCAGGGAATCGCCTGCCTCGACCAGCCGCTGCAGCGCCATCATCTTCGGCCCCGACAACCCGCAGGCGGCCAGCTTCGTTTCGAGGTGCGCCTGGGCGGCACCGGAGGTGTGAAGCAGGGCCGCGAACGCGGTGTTGAACGAGTCCGACATTGTTGACACATGAACTATAGATCCAGGCCTGACGACCCGCAAGTCCTCACGCGTAGAATCGAACCCTGATGCCGTTTCTGGCCGTTGTCGGGCACCGTCGGCTCGTCTCGCTGCTGACCCAGGCCGTAGCCCGCGACCGGGTGCCGCCGGCCTTGCTGCTGGCCGGGCCGCAGGGCGTGGGCAAGCGGCGGGTCGCGCAGGCGCTGGCCGAAGCCCTCAACTGCCTCGACCCGGTTGCCACCGCCGACGGTACGGGTCGCGACGGCTGCGGCGTGTGCGGCGCGTGCCGGAAGATCGCGCGCGGCATGCACCCGGACGTGCTCGTGATCGAGCCGGGTGAGACCGGCTCGATCAAGATCGAGCAGGTGCGCGAGGTGATCGACCGTGCCCAGTACCGGCCGTTCGAAGGTCGCCGGCGCGTGGTGATCGTGGATGACGCCGATGCGATGATGCCGCAGGCGCAGAACGCGCTGCTGAAGACGCTCGAGGAGCCGCCGTCAGCCTCCGTGTTCGTGCTCGTCTCGTCGGTGCCGGACACGCTGCTCCAGACGGTGCGCTCACGCTGCCCCCGTCTGCGGTTCGCGCCGCTCCTGCCGGCCGATGTCGCCGGTGTGCTGGTCCGCGACCACGGCTACACGCAGACGGATGCCGTGGCGGCCGCGGCGGATGCGGACGGCAGCGTGGGCCGCGCGCTCTCGGCGCAGGCGGCGGATGTGACCGCGGCGCGCGAGACCGCGCAGGCGCTGCTCGCCGAGACAGCCCGTCGAACGGACCCGCAGCGGCGTCTCGATGCCGCGAAGCTCCTCGGTGCGACGAAAGGGTCGCCCGCCAGCGAGCGCGATCAGCTTGCGGCGTGCCTGCGGATCCTCTCCTCGCTGCTCCGCGATCTTGGCGTCATCGCGTCGCGCGCCGACGCCCGCCTCATTGCCAACGCCGACATCGAAGCGGACCTCGAGCGCCTGTCGGCCTCGTGGGACGCCGATCGGTCGAGCCGCGCGTTCGCGGCCGTCGACCGGGCCCTGGCCGCGCTCGATCGCAACGCCAGCCCGAAGATCGTTGCCGACTGGCTCGTCCTGCAGATCTGAGTTCGCGTTGCCAAAGCCCCGCATCGCGCTGACGGCAGGCGACCCTGCCGGTATCGGTCCGGAGATCGTGGCCGCCGCCGCTCTCGATCCGCGTGTGCTCGCGGTCTGCGAGCCCGTCACCTACGGAGCCGGCGCATTCGCGGGCCCGCTCGGCCAGGCGTCAGCCGCGTCGGGACGCGCGGCCTACGACACGCTCGTCCGGGCCGTGGACGATGCACAAGCCGGGCGCGTGGATGCGATCGCCACCGCGCCGGTCAGCAAGCTCGCCTTTTCGCTGGCTGGTCTGCCCTGGAAGGGCCACACGGATCTGCTCGGCCACCTGACAGGTGCGACGCAGGTGGCCATGATGTTCTGGTCGGAGCCGCTCCGCGTGGTGCTCGCGACGATTCACATCCCGCTGGCGGCAGTGCCCGCCGCGCTGACGCGCGAGGTGCTCGACGGCATCATCACGCTGACGGCCCGCGAGCTGCCGCGGTTCGGCGGCGGCCCCTCGCCCAGGCTGGCGATGGCCGGCCTGAATCCGCACGCGGGTGAGGCTGGTGTTCTCGGTGGAGAAGAGGCGGCCACGATCGAACCGGCACTCCGAGCGGCCCGCGCACGGGGCATCGACATCCGCGGCCCGTTCCCCGGCGACACGGTCTTTCTCCGCGCGTCACAGGGCGAGTTCGACGCCGTGATCGCCTGCTATCACGACCAGGGGCTGATCCCGGTCAAGCTGCTCGCGTTCGGCCAGTCGGTGAACGTGACGCTCGGCCTGCCGATCATCCGCACGTCCGTCGACCACGGCACGGCCTTCGACATCGCCGGCCAGGGCACGGCAGACGCCGGCAGCATGGTCGCCGCGGTCCTGCTCGCCGCCCGCCTCGCTACTGCTCGCTCCTGACCCGGCTCACGCGGGTGGCGCCGAACGGGGTGCCCCGAGAGACGCGCAGCCCGGTGAGGGCGAGCATCGAACGGGGCTGTTCGGTGACAGGACCCGCTATCTCGCCGGTCTCCGCGTCAGTAGCCCTTCTTCCCCTCCCACTTCGCGCGCGCCTCGGGCGTGAGCTCTGCCTTCAGGCGGTCGACGGCCTTCCGGTCCGGGCCGATGCGGAACTGGTAGATGTAGCGCTCGAAGTCCGCCGGGGCGTCCTCGGGAATCGACGCGCCGTGTGACCCGTCGGCATTCAGAAAGACCAGCGCGCGGTTGGGGAGGAAGCGGACATCCTTCGCCAGCACGTGCTCGTGCGACTCCATCCAGAAGGGCTGCGCGCCCGGCGCCTCGACGTCGTCATTGACGCGATACAACTGCGTGCCCCACGTGTCCGGGTCGCCCGGCTTCGCGAGATAGAGGATGAAGGTCAGCCACGCCCACTTCGGGTCGCGGTGCGGCGGGATCACGTAACCCCGCTGGCGCAGGATGATGCGGCCGTCCGACCCGCCCAGGCGCAGCTCGTCCAGGTTCGCCTGTGGCCAGAAACGACGCGCGTACTCGGTGAGCGGCTCGTGGAACCGGGCGAGCAGCGCGTCCTGGAGCTGGCTCTCGAGGATCTCGGCCACCAGGAAGCGCCAGATGCGGAACGTCGTGAGCCCGGCGCCACGCGGGGGCACCCGGAGCTGCTCCTTGTTGACGGCGTCGTCGAAGAGGCTCCGCGGCGGCATCGTGTCGATGAGCGCTTTGTAGAACGCCGGCGGGAGCAGGTTGTCCAGCACCATGTGCGGATACGGGTCCGACTCGAGGGGCGTCCGGTCGAGGACGGCCTGCACGTGCGCACGCACGGACGCCACGTCGAGCACGCCGGCGATGAGCGACGACACATCGTCGTCGGACGTCAGCCGTTCGCTCGCCACGGTCAGGTGGTCCGCCCGGGTCGAGAGCCGCCGAACCGTCTCCTGCAAGGTGGTGAGCTGAGCCGTGAGGTCCGCGATCTGCGCCGCGTGGGCCGCCTGAGTCCCGGCCTGCTTCATCAGCTTCCGCCGATCGCGCTCGGCATCGCGCGTCAGGCCGAGCAGGGCCTTCTCCGCGGTGCGTGCGTGCTGGCGGGTCAGGGCGTCGTGGTCGGTGGTGAGGCGTGTCAGGCGCGAGGCCAGTTGCGCAACGGCCTTCGGGCGTATGGTGGCCGCAGCCTGGCGCAGTCGACGGAGCATGGACTCAGGATATGCAAAAAGGGTCCGCGACGCTCCGCGAGACTACAATTCCCGAGGTGCCCGCGCCGTTCATCTCGATCGTTGTCCCCGCGTACAACGAGGAAGCCTGCATCGACCAGACGCTGGCGGACGTCGTGGCTGAACTCGACCGCCTGGGGCATCCCTGGGAGGTCCTGGTCGTCGACGATGGCAGCACCGACGGCACCCGCACGATCGTGAGCCGCAGGCAGGCGGCGGACCCGCGCGTCCGGCTCATCGCCGCGCCTCACCTGGGTAAAGGCGGCGCTGTTCGTCGCGGCATGATCGAGGCGGTGGGGGCGTGGCGCTTTCTGGCGGACGCCGATCTGTCGATGCCGATACACGAGCTCTCGCGCTTCCTTCCCGGCCCTGGCGTGCCCGTGGCCGACATCCTGATCGGCTCCCGTGAAGCCGCGGGTTCCGAGCGGATTGAAGAGCCGTGGCACCGGCACGCACTCGGCCGTGTGTTCAACATCGCGGCGAAACTGCTCGTCGTCGACGGACTCTCCGACACGCAGTGCGGCTACAAGCTGTTCAGCGCCGAGGCTGCGACCACGCTCTTTCCGCTGCAGCGGCTCGACGGCTTCGGCTTCGATTGCGAGATTCTGTTTCTGGCCGGCCGCGCGGGATTCACCGTGCGCGAAGTGCCCGTGACGTGGACGTACCGGGCCAGCACGAAGGTGACCGCGCTGGCCGGTGGCGCGGGATTCGTGGACCTCCTGCGGGTGCGCTGGAATCAGCTGCTGGGCCGGTATCCCGCGATCGCCAGGCGCCGGGTGGCGTGACAGACGCTCGCGCCCGCGTGGCGGCCTGGCTCGTCGTCGCGGTCTACGCCGCCGGACTGTCTGCCGGCCTCCTCACGATCCCCGTCCAGGTGACGGACAGCCTGATTCCGATCCTCCAGGCACAGGACGCGCCATCGTGGCGCGCCGCCGTGCTGAGCAGCGCGGACTCGGCCGGGTATCTGCGCCCGCTTCGGATCGGCCAGATCCAGTGGTTGTTCGACGTGGCAGGCGGCCGGTACTTCGCGGTCTTCCGCGGCTTCCATGTATGTCTCGCGGTGGCGTGTCTGGCGCTGTTCGCGGCGGCCGTGCGGGTACGGCGCGCGACGGACGTCTGGGCGCTCGCCTTCGGCCTCACGGTGCTGACCGGCCTGCACACCTTTCTCGGCACCGTCTGGGAGGCCTACCCGATCAATCACTTCCTCGAGGTGGTGGTGGCCTGCCTGTTCGTCTACGTGCTCGCCGAGTCGAAGGGCGGGTGGTGGGCGGATGCGTTGACGGCGCTCACGTTCCTCGTCGCGGCGCTGACACTGGAGTCGGGCCTGCTTGTCTGGGTTGTGGTCGCCGTTGCCTGGTGGTGCGGCGCGCCGGGTGTGTCGCGCCGAGGGCTGGTGCTGCTGACCGTGCTGCTGGCCGGATACGCCGCGATCCGCTTCGGGTACTCGACCGGACTCCCGACGCTCGTGGAGCGGAGCACCGGGTTCGGCACGGAGCGCCTGGACCCCGTCGAGCTGACGCGTCGCTTCGGCGACCGCCCGTTCGTGCTCTACGCCTACAACGTCGTGTCGTCGATGGGCTCGGTGCTGGCGTCGCAGCCGCGCGCAGGCGTATGGACGATCCTGGCCGAGGCGCGGGAGGGTGGCCTGACCCCCGGCACGCTGATGAACGTCGCCGTGTCGCTGCTGACGACCGCCGCGCTTGCGCTGTGGGCGGTGCGCCGCTGGACAGTGCCAGGAGGGACAGCGCTCGGGTGGACGGCGTGGCGCCCGCGCCGCTGTGAACGCGGCGATCGCGCCGTCGTCATCGCGGCCGTGCTGGTCGTCGCGAACGCCGTGCTGTCGTACGGCTACACGAAGGACGAGATCATGAGCGTGGCCGGGGCGTTCTACGCACTGGCGGTCACGGAAGCGGCCCGGTCGTGGCTCGCGGAGCGCGCCGACGGTCGAGCCGGCGCGTCCGCGGCGTCGGGCCCGACGCGCCTGGCGCTCCTGGCCGTCCTGCTCGCGGTCTCCGGCGGCTGGGCCGTGCGCGCCGTCGGGCTGCACTATCAGGTGCATCAGATGGCGCATGACGTCCGGAACGAATGGGTGACGGTCGACGCGTGGCTCGAACAGCAGCGCGCGACCCCCTCCACCGACCGAGGGCGCCGTCTGGTCGGCGCGCTTCGCGACGATGCGCTGGCCCGCGTGGCCGGTAACCCCTGGGGTCTCGCCCTGCAGGGCACGCGGGTGTTCCGGTGAGGGCGATGCCGATCGAGGCGCGTGTAGTCGGCCTGCCGGGCGCGCTTGTTGCAGTGCTGCTGGTGGTCGCGATGCTGCTGTACCTCGGAGGCGTGGCGCCATTTGCTCCCGCGGAGCGCATGACGCTTCCTGAGGCCGCCGCGCTCGAGAGCGACGCGGACATCGTCCGGCTGCTCCGAGCGGGCGCGGACGTGAATCAGGCAGCCTGGGTGCGGCGGACGCGGATTCGCCCGGTGCACGCGATGATGACGCCGATCGAGGCGGCCATGACTTCGAGACATGTCAGCGTGATGACACTTCTGGCAGATGCCGGCGCCCGGATCACCGTCGCGGAGATCCCCGTACTCTGGTGCCTGGCGGTGCAGCAGCGGAACGGCGATGCGCAGGCGTGGCTGCGGAGCCGTGCGGACCTCGCTTCGTCGCCCGACTGCGCGGACGTCCGGTATCCGAGGATCGCGCCATGAAAAAGACTGCTGTGACACTGGGCGGCATTCTCGCGGCTCTCGTCGGGACTGCCGTCTTCGTCTGGTCCTGGCTCTATCGGTACACCGACCTTGATGGCCCCGTCGCTGGTCTCAGCGACGATCACTTCTTCTACCTGGCGCGCGGGTGGCAGCTGCTGTACGGCGAGTGGCCCGATCGCGACTTCGTGGACCCGGGCGCGCCGCT
>JBIKWH010000053.1:0-8853 GCA_044356435.1 Vicinamibacterales bacterium | reverse complement strand
ATCGCGCTCAAGCGCAACTGCATCGCCGTCGGGCTGGAAAAGAACCAGCTCACGGTCGCCATGTCCGACCCGCTGCTGTTCTCCGTCGTCCAGGACCTCGAGTTCCAGACCGGCCACCGCATCAAGCAGGTCGTCGCCACGCGCGCCGAGATCATCGACGCGATTCACGCGTCCTATCCCGACCGCGCGCTCACGCGCGCCACGGTGCCGGGCGCGGGCGTCCTCTCGTCGCGGGGCCGTTCGAACCCCGCCGGGCCCGCCGCGGACGGCGGCAGCCTCACGCCCTACGCCGACGCGCCGATCGGCACCCGGCGCGCGGAGGACGGCATCTTCGAGGCGCTCGACCAGGCCAAGGCCGGCTCGTCCGACACGGGGCCGATCATCGAGCTGGTCGACCTCATCATCAACAGCGCACTGAAGAGTCGCGCCAGCGACATCCACATCGAGCCGGGCGAGAAGGGCGTCACCGTCCGCCAGCGACTCGACGGCCTGCTCAAGGAAGTGATGGACCTGCCCAAGTGGGTCCACGAGGGTCTCGTGGCGCGCCTGAAGATCATGGCGGGCATGGACATCGCCGAGAAGCGGCTGCCGCAGGACGGCCGGCTGCGCGCGCCGAGCGACGACGGCCCCGAAGTCGACTTCCGCGTGTCGACGCTCCGCACGATCTTCGGCGAGAAGCTCGTCATGCGTGTGCTCGACCACCGGAAGGGCGTGCCGCCGCTCGAGGAACTCGGCCTGTCCGCCGGGGCGCTCGAGCAGATCCGCTTCTTCCTGCGTCACCAGCACGGCATGATCCTCGTCGTCGGCCCGACGGGCTCCGGCAAGACGACGTCGCTGTGCTCGGCGCTCACGGCCGTGCGCTCCGAGCGGACGAACATCGTCACGATCGAAGACCCGGTCGAGTACCAGATCCCCGGCGTCAACCAGACGCAGATCAACGACAAGATCAAGCTGACGTTCGCCGGCGCCCTGCGCTCGATCCTGCGGCAGGACCCGGACGTCGTGCTCGTCGGTGAAATCCGCGACCAGGAGACGGCGCGGATCGCGATGCAGGCCGCGCAGACCGGCCACCTCGTGCTCTCGACGCTGCACACCGACGACGCGCCCTCGTGCATCACGCGTCTCACCGACATCGGCATCGAGCCGTACGTGTCCGCGTCCGCGCTCATCGGCGTCGTCGCGCAGCGGCTCATGCGCCGCCTGTGCACGCACTGCCGCCGGCCCTACACGCCCGACGCCGACACGCTACGCGCCATGAGCGTGACGGACGACGAGGCCACGACGCTGACGTTCTACCGCGCGGTCGGCTGTGACCACTGCCACCACACGGGCTACCGCGGCCGCGTGGGCATCTACGAGGTCATGCCGGTCAACGATCGCCTGCGTCGCCTGATCGCGCAGCGCGGCTCCGAGGCCCAGCTTCGCGAGGCGGCGCTCTCCGGCGGCATGGTCTCGCTCGGCGAAGACGGCCTGCAGAAGGTGAAGGCGGGCGTGACGACGCCCGAGGAACTGCTGCGTGTGGTGACCGAGGTCCGGGCCGCGCGCGCCAGCTGCGCCGGCTGCGGGGCGAGTGTGTCCGCCGACTTTCTGGCGTGCCCGAGCTGCGGCCACCGCGTGGGCGGCGGCTGCCCGCACTGCGAGCGTCCGCTCCAGGCCGGCTGGAAGTTCTGCCCCTACTGCTCCCGGAGCACCGAGGCGCCGAAGCGCGGCAGCCGACGCCTGCGTGAGCGGCGGGAAGGCCGGGAGCTGCCGGCCGGGAACGTCACCGGCTTCAAGAAGTAGGGGACAATTCCCGGGTGGCGAAGTCGCACTATGAACTCCTCGACGTGGCGCTCGACGCGCCGGCCGAGGAGATCAGGCGCGCGTTCCGCCGGGAGATCGCGAAGTACCACCCGGACAAGGTGCAGCACCTGGGGCAGGAGTTCCAGGACATTGCCTCGGCCCGAGCCGCGGAGCTGACCCAGGCCTACAAGACCCTCACCGACGCCACGCTGCGGGCCGAGTACGACGCGGCGCCTGGCAGCGGCACTGCCCCCCCGCCCGCACCTCCGGGCGACGCCGGGCACGAGACCCACCACGCCGCTCAACCCCACGGCCAGTCCCACGCGCCGCACGAGCACCAGCACCAGCCGAGCGAGGCGCCGCCGTCCGGGTCCGCGGCCGCGGAGTCAGCCGGCTCGGCCCGCACCCACGAGGCACCTCCCGAGGCCGTGGCCTCGCAGTTCGCCCGGGAGCGCGCCGGCGCCCGCCAGTTCGTCTCGCGCGCGGCGCTCGGCCGCTTTCGTGCAGCGCTCGACGCCGAGTGTCCCGGGTCCCAGGACTACGCGGTGCAGGGCTTTGACCTGGGGTGCCTGCCCCGCGGCTCGTTCTTCTCGTTCAAGCTCCCGCCCCGGCTGCTGGCGCGCCAGACGCCCGCGGTGACCGCCGCCACCGTCAGCGAGACGGCCGCGCTGCTCTCCCGCGTGAAGAAGGACACCCAGCGCGACCTGTGCGTGTTCCTGCTGGGCCAGGAGCTGGCCCGGCCCTCGGAGCTGGCCCCGGCCGTGGCCGACCTGCGGCGCCGCGTGACGGGCGCCGGGGGGACGGTGTTCGTGGTGCCGGTCAGCATCGAGGACTGGCGGGCCCACATGCCCTCGGATGCCCCAGCGCTGGTCCGGACGATCCTGACCCGGCTGAAACCGTAATGCCCCTGCCCTCGTCCTACTCGCCATGGCCCTGATCGAGACCCGCGACCTCTGGAAGACCTACGTGATGGGTGACGAGGAGATTCATGCCCTGCGCGGCGTCTCCATCGGCATCGAGCGCGGTGAATACGCTGCCATCATGGGCCCGTCGGGCTCCGGCAAGTCCACGCTGATGAACCTCATCGGGTGCCTCGACACGGCCTCGAAGGGCACCTACCTCCTGAATAACAAGGAGGTGAGCTCGATGAACGACAACGAGCTGGCCCGGATCAGGAACGAGGAAATCGGGTTCGTCTTCCAGACCTTCAACCTGCTGCCGCGCGCGACGGCGCTGCAGAACGTCGAGCTGCCGCTCGTCTACGCCGGCGTGCCGGCGAAGGAGCGGCTGGCGCGGGCGAAGCAGGCGCTGGAGAACGTGGAGCTCGGCTCGCGCATGCAGCACCGCCCCAACGAGATGTCGGGCGGGCAGCGTCAGCGCGTGGCGATCGCCAGGGCGCTCGTGAACAACCCGTCGATCCTGCTGGCCGATGAGCCGACGGGGAATCTGGATTCGAAAACCGGCGTGGAGATCATGGCGCTCTTCGAGCGCCTCCACGAGGCGGGCAACACGATCGTCCTCGTGACGCATGAGGCGGATGTGGCGGCCCATGCCAAGCGGGCCATCCACATCCGGGACGGACAGGTCGAAAAGGACGTCACCCAGGCGGCGTGACGCCCCGGCGCGTCAGTCGATGACCTCGACGCGAAGGATGCGCGCGGCGCGCATGTTCGTCATCACGGCGGCCACGCCCTTCGCCGTCGGCGAGAACTCGATCTCCTTGACGTCGATCTCGCTCGGCATCAGGTACTCGACGAGCTCGCCGGTTTCGGGATTCAGGCGAAACAGGCGATCCGACATGTTGCTCGGCGCCCAGACGTGCCCCTGGCGGTCAGGGGCGCTGGCGGAGTACGGCGTCGACCACTTGCGGAGCGGCCATTCCTTGAACGTCTCCGTCTTCGTGTCGAACATGCCGATCTTGTCGCCGTAGTACTCGCCGAACCAGAAGCGGTCCTGCGGGTCCATCTTGCCGCGCCGCGCGAAGCCGCCCTTGGTCGGGAGCGCATAGGTCAGCGGCTTCTGCGCGGCCACGTCGTAGCCGACGACGCCGATGCCACCGCCGATGTAGGGATTGCCCTTTGAGCTGACGACGACCTGGTAGCCGTTGCCCGGGAAGGTCCCCTCGAGCGTTGCGGTCTTCGTGTCGATCACCGTGAACGTGTTGCCGGCGCCGCCCATCCAGATCTTGTTGCCGGGTCCGAGCGCCATGAACTGCCCAGTGGTGCCCTGGACGATCGTCGTCTTGCCGGTCCGGGGATCGAGCTTCGTCAGCATCGACGCCCCACCCTCGACCCGCATCGGGAACCACGGATTGTCTTCCGCGTCGATCTGGATGTCGCGCGTGCCCGGCAGGTTGCCCTCGGGAACCGGCGGGAGCTCGTACTCCTTGAACTCGTTGGTGGCGGGGTTGAGCATCCCGACGACCTGATGGCTCTCGTCGCCGTACCAGATGTTGCCTTTCGAGTCGACAGACATGTCATGCGACACGGTCACGCGGCGCGGCTGATCCCACTGCGTGATGATCACGCGTGTGCCCTTACCCCTGGGGCGCGGCAGTGACGCCTTCGGCTCGTAGGCCCAGGTCGTGCGTCCGCCGCTCAGGTTCGCCTTCTCGAGGAACGCGCTGAGCTCGGGAATCGGCCAGGCTCCCCAGCGATCGCCGCGTCCCTCCATGGGGCCGTTGGGCGTCGGCTTGCCGAACGAGTCGCCGAACTTCAGCAGGCGCTGTCCCCAGCCGCGTCCGTCGTTGCTGATGGCCGTGCCGTCCGGGTAGTAGGCGTTCATCCGACGGACGACGGCGTCAAACTGCGCGGCGGTGTGCTTCGAGCGGACGATGCGGTAGTAGTTGTGGCAGTAGTTGCAGCTCTTCGCCTGGTAGACGAGCTTGTCCTTCTCTTCGGGTGTCCCCGGCATGCTCTGGGCCCACTCGAGCGATGTGAGCTGCGCCGGAAGGTCCTTCGTCCCGACGAGGCTGAGGTTGAGCGTGGTCGCCTTGCCGGTCGCGACGGCGGTCGCGCCGGGCGTCGAGAGGTCGTAGCCGATCGCGCGAATCGTCAGGGCGTACTTCCCCGGCTGGAGATGCGTACGCGGAAAGCTGTACTTTCCTTGTGCGTCGCTGACGACGGTGACCGTGTGGTTGGCGCCCTCCCGCCGCGCCGTCACGAGCACGCCTTCCATCTTCCCTTCCTCGGTCGAGCTCACTACCCCGGTCAGGGCGACACCGCTCTGTGCGCCGAGTTCGAACACGGCGCCGCCTGAGAGCGCCATCAGAACGGTCGCGCAGGCGACCAGCACGAACGTGTTCACGCGCATACAACCTCCAGTGCCGGCCATGGGTGCCGGGGAGCGCGAATCTTACTCCTGCTCACCGCTTCGCGCCTCCCCCCCTCCGATCCGGTCCGCTGCCGGGTGAGAGTCGGCTACACTCCGAGGTCGCTCGCCGGCATGCAGGATGCCGGCGCAAGGAAAGGTGGCCCATGCGGAACCCGATGATCGCGTGCACCCTCGGCGGAATGCTGCTGCTCCCCGGCGCCCTTGATGCTCAGGCTGGACGGCCCGCGTTGACGGCGCTGGACTACGCCGAGATCCAGCAGTTGAACGCCTACTGGATCCACGGGGCCGACACCGGCGACGCCAACATCCGGATGCGCGCGTTCGCGCCGGGCGGCGTGCTGGTGCAGCCGGCGGGTTTTGGCGGCTGCGAGGGCAGCACGGTGGACTGTAGCGCCGTGCAACGGCCGGTGGATCACGTCATCCCGAGTACGCCGGCGATTCCGGATGTGCCGTACACGAAGCTTCCCGGTTGCCGCGTGTCGAAGACGCCGGGGTGCATCAGACAGCACTTCATCATGGACACGCTGATCGAACCGACGGCCGAAGGCGCGAAAGGGCTCTCGCACCTCCTGATCACGGAGAAGGATCCGGGCAAGCAACCGCTCCTGACGGAAGACAGTGGCGCCTACATCGACGTCTACGTCAAGGGCGCGGACGGCCGCTGGGGCATCAAGACCAAGATGTGGTTCCCGTTCACCGAAAAGGGCAATCCGTATCAGCGGTCCGGCGGGGCGGTGCCGGCTCGGTGACAGCGCCGCCGTCCACGCGCAGGGAGGCTTCGATGGCAATGAGATTCGGCACCGTGGCAGGCCTTGTCGTGGCGGCGTTCGCCGCGGGCGTGTATACCGGCGGCGGCGCCGGGGCGCGCGCCCAGGGCACCGGCCGCGTGTTCGAACTGCGCACCTACACCGCGGCCGAGGGCAAGCTGCAGACGCTGTCCGACCGGTTCCGCGATCGCACGCTGACGATCTTCAAGAAACACGGCATGCAGGCGGTGGGGGTGTGGATCCCGACCGATGCGCCCCACTCCGCGAACACCCTCGTGTTCCTGATGGAGTGGCCGAGCCGTGAGGAGGCCGACAAGACGTGGCAGCGGTTCGGCGAGGATCCGGCGTGGAAGGCGCTCGTGGTGGAAACGGAGAAGGACGGGAGGCTCTGGACGAAGCTCGACCGGCTGTGGATGCGGCCGACCGAGTACTCGCCGATGAAGTGAGTCAGCCTGTCAGGGCGCGTTGCCCCGTTCCTGGAATGCCGTGAGCTTCCATCGCGGGGCGGTGGTGCGGCCGGCCGGGACGGTGGTGCCCGACAGGCCTGCGGCGTAGCCCTCGTCTGATTCGAGTCCCATGCGCATGCCGAACCAGAGCGTGCCCGCCGCGTCGGTTTCCAGCTTCGGTGTGTGTGCCTCGAGATCCGGATAGGGCACGTAGGTATACCGGGAACTCGCCTGGTCGAACTTCACCAACGCGTTGTAGACGTCGTTGGTGACCCAGAGGTTGTTCGCGGCATCAGGCCACACCTCGTAGGGGCTTCCGTACTTGAGTGGCAGCGGGAACTCGGTGACCGTCCCGGTGTCCGGGTCGATCCGCGACAACGCATTGCCGAAGAACTGGCAGGCCCAGACCCGGCCTTTCGCGTCCACCGCCAGCCTTCGCGCCGGGGACGGGATGGGGAAGGTGGCCCAGCGGTCGTTGACCGAGTCGTACATCCCGATGGCCGGCGTCGTCAGCCCAACGGACCAGACGCGGTCGCGGCGATCGACCGTGAGCCCGTATCCGTTCCAGCCGGTGACCCTCCACTTCTCAAGCAGGTCGTACTCGCGTACGGCCCGGCCGCCCGGCTCGAACTTGCCCAGCTGGCTGGCGCTGGTGAAGTTCGAAAACCAGACGTTGCCCTTCGAGTCGGCCCGCAGCGTGTGCTGCCAGGCGCCCTTGGTGGGGACGGCATGGCGGGTCAGCTCGCCGGTGGCGGGATTGAGCACGCCGATGTGGTCGCCGGCAATCTCGGTCCAGTAGACCAGCCCGCGGTCCTCGATGATGCCGTGGACGAATTCCTTGTCCGCCGGCGCCGGGATGCGCCAGGCGCGGGTGCGGGCGGTCATGTCGGGGTTGGTCGTGTCGACGCCCACGACCGCGCCGAGCGTGCCCGACAGCCACACCAGGCCGCGCTGCACCTGACTGGGGAAGGCGTCGTGGATGTTGTAGCCGGGCGGCAGCTCGTACTGGATGTAGAGCGCCTGCGCGAGTGCGGGTTCGTCGCGCACGAGCGGATCCAGCTTGAGGTCCCGTGCCTTCGAACCTGGGCCGAAGTTCGCGGTCAGGTACCGGATGATGGACTCCTTCTCGGCCGGCCGCACCATCGCGTCGGTCAGCAGAGGGAATCCGGCGGGCCGCTTGAACATGCGCTCCACCGTGGCCCGCCACTGCGCCTCCGTCCGGCCGCCCTTTCGGTGCCAGGCGCTCGTCGCGGTGCCCAGATGGCCTTTGCCGGCCGATGAGTGACAGGGAAAGCAGGACCGCACCATGACGTCTCGTGAGGGTCCTGGCGGATAGAGGGCGTCGAAGTCAACCAGCTCGACGCCTCCCTGGGGAGGTGTGGCGGTGGTCTTGAGATCCACCGCGAGCGCAGTGCCCGATCGCACCTCGACGCGTTGGGCCGGCGACGCGACGTCCTCCTCCACGACCCGCACGTCGTACGGACCGGGCGGCAGGCGGCGGAACTGGTACCGGCCATTCTGCGTGAAGACGGTATAGGCGATGCGGCGTGCCGGATCGGTCGCCCGAACCCGGAAGGCACGCACCTGCCCGCGATCGATCGTCACTGTGCCGCCGAGCGCCGGGCCCGGCCCGCGCTGACGCGCCGCGAGGGGGCCGCACAGGACCCCAATCGCGACGGCTATCGCCACGCTCCGCCACGCGCGCCGGACGAGCCCCGCCTTTTCACGCCAGCCAGGCACGAGGTGTACTCCGGGAGGTTCCGGAACCGCGCTAGCGCTTGAAATCCATGAACGTGCCCACCAGGGCCGACGGGTCCGCGCCCTTCCTGGGCACGAACTTTTGCGCGCGACCGCCCCACACCTCGGCGGTGTAGAGGTTGCCCTCGCTGTCGACGCTGATGCGATGCGTGCCCCACAGCCGGCCGGGCTGCGTGCCGAAGGTGCCCCACGCCTCGAGCAGCTTCCCGTTCAGGTCGAACTTCAGCATCTTGTTGACGCCGCCGTCGGCGACCCACAGGAAGCCGTCGTTGGTGATCGCGAGATCCATGGGGAAGTCGACGTTCGGCCAGACGTCCAGCAGCTTGTAGTTTGAGTCGAACACCTGGATGCGGCTGTTGCCCCGGTCGGCCGTGTAGATGCGACCCTGCTTATCCACGGCAATGCCGTGGATCTGCGTGAACTGTCCGGGTGCGCGCCCGCGCGTGCCGAACTCGCTGATGTACTTGCCGTCCTTGTTGAACTTCACCACGCGCCCGTTCTTGTAGCCGTCGGCCACGTAGAAGTCGCCGTTGGGCAGGAACGCGATGTCGGTCGGGCCGGCGAAGTGGGTCTTGTCGTTGCCCGGGACGCCGTGCTCGCCGAGGGTCATGACGAGCTTCCCGTCGCGCGTGAACTTCCAGACCGATTCGGCGCACTTGCCGGACTCACTGCGTCCGTCGATTACCCACACGTGCTTCTCGGGATCGTACGGACTCTGCTTGATGCTGTGCGGATGCACGAACAGGCTGTTGTGCTGATCCCACGAC
>JBIKWH010000052.1:0-8896 GCA_044356435.1 Vicinamibacterales bacterium | reverse complement strand
CCTGGAAGAGCGCCGGGTGGCTCGCGGCGATCGCCGTGCCAGTCGTCCTCCTGCAGCTCTTTGAAAGCAGCCGTCTCCGCTGGGAGCAGCAGCAGCTCGCTGCCGTACTGGCCTCGACCGCGATGCTCTGGATCTTCGGCTCCGTCCAGCCCTACGTGGCCGGGCTGCTGGTCATTCTCGTCTGCGTCACGCTCGGCATCGTACCGACCAAGGTGGTGCTCTCCGGCTACGCCTCCAACGGCTTCTTCCTCGCGCTCAGCATGTTCAGCCTCGGCGCGGTGCTGGTCGAGTCGGGTGCCATCAATCGAGCATTCCTGCTGCTGATGAAGCGCTTCCCGCGCTCGACGATCGCGCAGGACGGCGTGACGCTCCTCTCCGGGTTCCTGCTGACCCCGCTCATCGTGCTCCCTGAGGACCGTGCCCGTGTGCTCGGGCCGCTGGCTGTCGACTGGGCGGAGACTTCGGGTCAGAGCGGCCGCGACCGCACGCGGGTGCTACTCACCGCCTTCATGGGGTTCACGCTCTTCTCGCCGATGTTCCTGATGGGCGGGTCGCTGAACCTGATGCTCTACGGCAGCCTGCCGGAACAGTTGCAGGACGCCATGCCGGCCCTCCGGTGGTCCTCCGCCGCGCTGGCGGCAACGGTCGTGATGGTGGCTGCGTTCGCGGCCGGCTACGCCGTGATGTTTCCGCGCCGCGCCGAATCGCGCGTGCCCGCGCGCACAGTCGACGCGCAGCTCGCACTCCTCGGGCCGATGCGCGTCACGGAGTGGGTCGCCGTCGGTGGTGTGCTGTTGTTTGTCGGCGCCGTGGCCACGGTGTCCGCGCACAAGATCGACCACCGGCTGCTGGCCCTGGCCATCATCTGCGGCTACCTGGCCCTGGGCACGCTCGGCAAGGATCAGCTCAACCTGCACATCGACTGGAGCCGCCTGCTCCTGCTCGGCGCGGCCATCGGCCTCGTCACGACGATCATCCACGTCGGGCTGCACACGGTCATCGCGTCGCACTTCGGCGGCCTGTCGCACCTGATGCAATACGAGCACCGGACCTTCATCGCGCTGCTGGCCGTCGCCGTGGTCGCTGCCGGCCTGGTCATTCCCCACGCGGGTGCACTCATCGGGACGATCGCCATCCCGCTCGCGATGAACAACGGCATGAGCCCCTGGGTGGTGCTCTTCGTCATCCTGCTGATGAGCGACATCTGGTTCCGTCCCTATCAGTCGGAGTCCTACCGGATCTTCCGCGACATCGCGAAGGCCAATGGGCCCTTCGATGAGCGGGCGGCGCTGCGCTTCAATCTGGCGATGACCGGGGCCAGGGTGTTGGCGCTTGTCGCCTCGGTGTTCTACCTCGAGCAGTTGAGGGTGCTATGACATTCGCCCGCGGGGTGGCCACCGCCGAGGATCCCGGCGCGCAGTACTGGGAAGACCATCCGATCACCGATGCGGCCCGCGTGGTAACCGCGCTGACCGCCGCGCCGGAGCTGACCGGCTGGGCGCAGCAGGATCTGGCGCGGATGATCCCCTACATCTGGGAGCGTCACTTCGACGACGGCGAGGTGCTCTGCCACACCGGGGACGACGCCGAGTTCGCCTTCTGCCTGCTCGAGGGCACGGTGCGCTACACCGGAGTCGGCGGGACGGTCTCGACAGGCTTCGTCGGTCACGAGGCAGCCCTCGACGTACCCGCGTATCTGGATGATGTGGTCGCCGTCGGGCACGTGATCGCGCTGGCGGTGCCGCGCACCGTGCTGGGCGATTTCGGCCTGACGCTCAAGGGCAGCACGCTCTATCACTCCCTGCTCGCGCATCACACCCCGGCACACCACGCCCCGGTGCGCGCCGAGGACGACGAGGAGGAGTCCGGCGGCGGCTCCCAGACGACGAAGGCCATCGGATGGGTGCTGACGCTCCTCATCGCCGGGGGCATCCTGGCCTTCGGCGAGCGATACGACCTCGACTGGCACCAGCGCGACTTCCTCGCCGCGCTGAGCGTCTGCCTGATGATGATGTCGTTCAATCTGACGCCGCAGTACGCCGCGGCGTTGATTGCCGGCCTCGCGTGCCTGCTGCTCGACGTCGCGCCGGCCAATGTCATCCTCTCCGGCTTCGCCTCCGACGGCTTCTTCATGGGCCTGAGCATCTTCGGCCTCGGCGCCGTGCTCACCGCGTCGGGATTGGCCGAGCGGATGGTCCTGAACATCCTGAAGCTCAGCCCGCGATCCCCCTTCTGGTACAACGCCACGATTCTGTTCACGGGCGTGGTCATGACGCCCGCGCTGCCATCGGCCAACACGCGCATCGCGCTGATGACGCCGCTCATCGCGGAGACCTCCCGGGCACTCGGCTTCCGGGATCGCAGTCGCGAGGCGACGCGGCTGATGCTCTCGATGTTCGTGGGCGCCTCGCTCTTCGCCCCGGTGTTCCTGACGGCGAAGTCGCTCAACTTCGTGATCTACAGCCAGTTCCCGGAGCAGATCCGCGAGGAGTTCCAGTGGCTCAAGTGGACGATGTCGGCCTCGCTGGCCTTGGTCGTGATGCTGGGCCTCTATCTGCTGGTGACGGCGATCATCTTCCGGAACGGCGAGAAGCCCAGGCTCTCGCAGCCGCACCTCGCCACCCAACTGCGGCTCCTCGGGCCGATGCGGGCCGGCGAGTGGACCGCGCTCACCATCGCCGTCACGTTCATCGTCGCCATCGTCACCTACTCGATCCACAAGATCAGCCCCGCGTGGATCACGCTGGCGGTGCTGTGTGTCTTTCTCGTGCTCGGCACGATCAACGAGAAGCACATCCGCCACAACTTCCAGTGGGACGTCCTGCTCCTGGTCGGCTTCTTCATCGGCCTCGAAGAGACCCTCGACTACACCGGTATCACCGCCATCCTGACGGAGCACCTGTCGGTCGTCACCGACTACATGGCGACGAACTTCTCCATGTTCATCGTGCTGCTGGCGGCGTTGACGGCGGTGCTCCGCCTGTTCCTGCCGATCACGACGGCCGGCGTGCTGGTGGCCTCCGTGTTCCTGCCGCTGGCGGCGGTCAACGGTGTGAATCCGTGGGTCGTGGGCTTCGTGATCATCATCCTGAACGAGACGTGGATCCTGCCGGCGCAGTCCTCCTACTTCCTGACGATGGAGGACATGTCCGGTGAGCGTCCCGTCTACGACCGGGCACTCTTTCTCAAGGTGAGCGCGCTCTCCATGGGCATCCGCCTCCTGGCACTCTTCGCCTCGCTGCCCTTCTTTGAGTACCTGGGACTGCTATGAAGATCCGTCACTTCGACCGTGCCGTCGCCGGCCTGTTCCTCGTTCTCTTCGCCGCCTACATCGTCTACGAGGTCAGCCGGAAGCCCCGCGTGCTCGTGCTGCACAGTTACGGCACGGACTATTCCTGGGTGACGCAGGTCTCGGAAGGGATCAACCGTATCCTCGAGGACAAGCCGTATTCGATCCGCTGGCACTACATGGATACGAAGCGGCACCCCGACGAAGGCTTCATGCGTCGGGCCGGCCAGGCCGCCAAGGACGTGATCGAGCAGTGGCAGCCCACCGTGATCATCACCGTCGCCGACAACGCGCAGTCCCTGGTGGGGAAGGACTACGTCAACGACCCGCGCTTCTCGATCGTGTATTCGGGCATGTTCGCGAATCCGAGCGAGTACGGCTACGACACGGCCACCAATGTCACCGGCATCCTCGAGCGCTGGCCGCTCGACACGCTCCGCCAGGGGATCGTCGACATCTTCATCGCCGGCAAGCCGGCCCGCACCGGACCGCTGCAGATCCGCCACATCGGCGACGCCTCGGAAACCGTGGCGTTCCTGGCCGGGCAGATCGGCGCCTTCGACTGGGGCACGGATCTCCAGGTGCAAACGCGGCAGGTGAAGACGTTCGCCGACTGGCAGCGCGAGATCACGCTGGCCAACAGCGAGGCGGACATCGTGCTGTTCTCGCTCTATCACACGCTGCTGCGCGAGGAGAGCGGCACGGACGTCGTCCCGCCCGTGGAAGTGATGCATTGGACCCAGCAGAACCTGCAGAAGCCGAACGTGGCCGGCTGGGGCTTCAGCGTGGAAGAGGGCGGGATGATGGCGATCGGCGTCTCGGCGCTGGAGCAGGGCGAGGAAGCGGCCCGCATGGTGGCCCGGATCATCGACGACGGCAAGAAGCCGACCGAGATCCCGTCGACCAGCTCGCGCCAGTTCCTGATCTACCTCCGAGAGAAACAGCTCGCGAAGTACAACATCAAGGTGCCGCAGATCTTTGAAGCGTTCGCCCGCGCGACGGACAACTACTTCAGCGACTAGCCGGCCGCTTTCACGGGAGCAGGCAGCGCGCGGACGGGCTTGAAGCGTCCCCGCGGGGCAAGCATCGCGTTGCCGAGGCCCGCCGCGAGACCAGCCTGCTTGATCCCATACGCCGTCAGCACGCCGTACTCAGGGACGAACAGTGCGCCGTTGACGTTGATGGCCGCGGCGGCGATCACGATCTTCAGACTGTTCCGCAGGTTCCGATCGAGCGCGCCCGCCAGCTCGAAGAGACGCCCAAGATTCGCGAGCCCCGCGTCCGGATCCATCAACACAATCTGCGCGGCGTCCATGGCGAAGGACGATGCCCCCTGGAGCGACATCGAGACGTCGGCCCGCTTCATGGCCACCGAATCGTTGACGCCGTCGCCGATGAAGCAGACCGTCCGGCCGGCGGCCTGCAACTCGGCCACGATCTCGGCTTTGCGCTGCGGGGAGGCTTCGGCGTACCAGAGCGTGACGCCAAGCTGGTCTGCCAGCGCGCGTGTCGGCTCGGGGTGGTCCCCGGAAACGATCGCCGTCAGTGTGACGCCGTGCCGGGACAGGCCGGTCAGCATCTCCGCGAGTCCCGGACGCAGCGCGGCCGTCAGTTCGATCGCGCCGCCCAGGACGCCCTCGACGGCCACGAGCACGATCGTGTGGCCCTCACCGCGGGCCTGCTGCTCCAGCGCCGCGACCGCATCGAGCGCGATCCCTTCGCGACGCAGGTAGTTGGCGCTTCCGACCTGCACGAGCCGGCCCTCGCAGTGCACCGCGATGCCGTAGCCGATCTGGTAGTCGCGCTCGTCCACGACCGGCACATCCAGCGCGAGCTCCACGGCGCGGGCCGTGATGGTCCTGGCGATGGGGTGCGACTGGGTGCGCTCGGCGACGGCCGCGTAGCGCAGCACGTCGGCCTCCGTCAGGGGTGCCACGGGCACGACCTGCCGCACCAGCAGCTCGTTGCGCGTCAGCGTGCCGGTCTTGTCGAAGACAAGCGTGTCGATCGACCGGAGCTGTTCGAGCGCCCGGCCGTCCTTCACGAGGAACCCGAACCCCGCCGCGAGGTTCAGGTGCGTGAGCGTGCCCAGGGGGCCGAGCAGGCGCATGCGGTTGCCGATGCCGCTCGTCAGCACCACCACCGAGGGGGCCGGGCCCAGCATCAGCAGCGCGGCTCCAGCCGTGGCCAGGAGCGGCAGCGCGGCCTGGTCCGCCCAGCGCTCGCCCTTCAACTGAACCTCCGAACGGTGATCCACGGAGCGTTCCAGCAGCGCCGCGATCCGTGCCGTGGTGGTGTCCGCACCGGTGTCCTCCGCGCGGATCTGCAGCGACCCGGACAGCACGACCGTGGACGCGAGCACGCGATCGCCGGCGTCCTTCTCGGCCGGTTGCGACTCGCCGGTCAGCAGGTGCTCGTCCACGAGGGCCTGCCCCGCCGAGACCACGCCGTCGATGGGCACCATCTCGCCTGCCCGCACGGCAACCACGTCTCCCCGCCGCACCTGTTCGATCGGCATGGAGACCTCCGCGCCATTGCAGAGCACCCAGACGGGTCGAGGCGTCTGCAGGAAGAGCGACGCCAGTTGCAGGCGTGCCCGCGACTTCACCCTCCGCTGGATCCGGTTGCCGAGGAAGTAGAACCATGAGCCCATGGCCATGACGCCGATATGGCCACTGGCCAGCAGCGCCACCACCGAGAGCGTGACCAGCAGGTCGTTGCCGACCCGCCTTTCCCGGAGAAGGCCGACGACGCCACTTCTGAACACGGGCGCGCCGATGGCGATCGCCGTGCCCGCCACGACCGGGGCCAGCGCGGGCACCGCCAGCGCCACGGCGCTCACGCCGAGATTCACCGTCGCAATCGCAAACCGTGGATCGTGGTCGCGTTCGGCGCGGTCGCGTGCGCCCGATGCCGAGGCCGATCGGGGAGACAGCTGGCGGGTGGGCGAGGGGGTTGAGCCGCTCGCGCCGGGACTCACGCGCCGCACGGCGGCAGTGATGCCCTGGTATGCGGCGATGCCGAGGAAGGTCAGTTCAAAGAACACGTGCTCCGATTATCGGGCATGGGTCAGTCTCGCGAGGCGCTGATGCGACGAATCTGCCCGGGCGGGGCAATAGCCGTGTGAGGATAGCGGCGCATGGTGCTGAATCCGGACGACGTGCACGTGTGGTACGTGAGGAGCGACCGCGTCGTGGATCCCGGCGTGCTCGGGCAGTACGAGGCCACCCTCTCCGCCGATGAGCGGGCCCGGCGCGACCGGTTTGTCTTCGAGAAGGACCGCCGTCAGTTCCTGGTCACCCGCGGCGTGCTGCGCACGCTGCTGGGGCGTTACCTGGGCGCGGACCCCCGCGCGTGCGAGTTCGTCACGAACAGCCACGGCAAGCCGTCCCTGATACCGACCGCCACGGGGCGCACCCTCGGGTTCAACGTCTCCCACACGGCCGGCCTCATCGCGATCGCCCTGGCGCACACGCCGGAAGTCGGGATCGACGTGGAGCACATGGAACGCACGGTCGGCAGCGAGGATCTGGCGCGCCGCTTCTTCTCGGCCACGGAGGTCGAGGCACTCGAGCGGATGCCGGCCGAGGCTCACAAAGCCGCGTTCTTCGACGTCTGGACGCTCAAGGAGGCGTATATCAAGGCCCGCGGGCTGGGGCTCTCGCTTCCGCTCGATGGCTTCTCGATGCACCTCGACCCGGGCGGACCACCGCGAATCAGCTTTGCCGCCGCAATTGCGGACGACGCCGCGAGCTGGCAGTTCGCGCAGTTCCGTCCGACGCCTACCCACCGCATGGCGCTCGCCGTGCGCAGGCACGGCGCGGACCTCACCGTGCTCGTGCGGGAGCTTCCCGACGGCGCGCTATAATCGCTCCTTCCCCAGGAGAGCCCGCGCGATGACACCGAACACCGAGACCCCCGAGATCGCCCCGCCAGACGGTGACCAGCTCCATCACTGGGACTTCCTGGCGCCCTTCTGGGACGTCTCCCTGCCGGAGATGGAAACCGAAGAGACGTTTCTCTTCGAGGAGATCGGCGCGGCGGGAAAGTCGATTCTGGACATCGCCTGCGGCACCGGTCGCCTGCCAATCAAGTTCGCCCAGGCAGGGCACACAGTGACCGGTCTCGACTACTCGCCTGAGATGCTCGCCCACGCGCGCGGCAAGGTCGCGGCGCTACCCGCTGACGTGCAGACACGAATCGAGCTGGTCGAGGGCGACATGCGCGCCTTCTTGCTCGGCAAGCGCTTTGACGTCTGCAACATCTCGTGGTCGTTCATCTACATGCTGACGCCCGAGGACCAGCGGGCCGCGCTCACGACGATGAACCGACATCTCGTCGACGGTGGGCAGTTGATCTTCTCGGTCCCGGACCCGAAGCTGGACTCGATCCCCGCGAACCTCTCCATGTCGACGGTGCCGCGCCGCAACAACGCGTTCGTGCGGCCCGACAACGGGAACCGCGTGCTGGTGTGGGTGAGCACGGAATACAACCTCGGCGCGCAGACGGTCGACTTCCTCACGTTCTATGAGGAGCTCGACGCGCACGGCCGCGTGATCGCAAAGACGTACCAGCCGCTGACGATGCGCTTCACGATGCGGCAGGAGATGCAGTACCTGCTCGAGCTCTGCGGCTTCACGGTGGAGGCGCTCTACGGCGACCACCAGCGGAGCCCCTTCCAGCCGGGCGCGGCCCAGATCTGGGTCGCGCGCAAGGCGCGTCAGGCGTAGTCCCTGAGCGGCGCAGGCTAGGTGCGCGGCGCCGTCGCGGCCAGCGTCTCGATGCTCTGGCCGAGAATCGCCAGGCCCGCGTCGAGCACGTCGTGCGGGATGTTCAGCGGCGGCAGGAACTTCAGCACGTGGCGCTTTCCGCCGCAGGTCTCGATCACCAGCCCGCGCCTGAAGCAGTCTTCGGTGAGCTTCGCGTTCAGGTCCGGGAACCTGCTCTCCAGGCCGAACACCAGGCCGCGGCCGCGCACCTGGAAGCCGAGATCGGGAAACCGCGCCTGCAGCGCCCGCAGACCCGCCTCGAGCCGCGCGCTGGTCTGTGCGAGCTGCGCCGCGAACGCGGGGGTCTCCCAGTAGCGCAACGCCTCCGCGCCGGTCACGAACGCCGAGTTGTTGCCGCGGAAGGTGCCGGTGTGTTCGCCGGGATTCCAGCGATCGATGTCCGGGCGGATCAACACGAGCGACATCGGCAGCCCGAAGCCGCTGAGCGACTTCGAGAGGACGACGAGGTCGGGCGTGAGCCCGGCATCCTCGAAGCTGAAGAAGGTGCCCGTGCGTCCGCAGCCCACCTGGATGTCGTCCACGATCAGCAGGATGCCGTGCGTGCGGCAGAGCGCCTGCACGCCCTGCAACCATCGCGTCGAGGCGACGTTGATGCCGCCTTCAGCCTGAATCGTTTCGAGGATGATGGCGGCCGGCAGGTCGATGCCGCTGCTGTCGTCCTCGATGAGCTGCGTCAGGTGGGCGAGTGTGTCGACCTCGGGTCCGAAGTAGCCGTCATACGGCACGAAGGACACATTGGCGCGACTGACGAACGCCTCGTGCCGGTAGCGCGTGTTGGCCGTGACGGCGAGCGCGCCGAGCGAGAGGCCGTGATACG
>JBIKWH010000085.1:0-7046 GCA_044356435.1 Vicinamibacterales bacterium | reverse complement strand
CAGACAAGGCGGGAACGTGGCGCTCGCACGTCGTCATGCGCCTCCGGACGCCTGGATCAGACGTGCCGGTAGATCGGACCGCGGGCGACGACATCCTCCAGCAGACGCGCGTCGAGCGTCTCCGAGGTATCGGCCTCGTGGCCGGGATGCTCCCAGCCGAGGGCCTGGAGCACGTCCTGGTGGCTGTAGTAGCCCGTATAGACGGCCTCCAGCATCGACGTAAAGGCCGCGGGGTGCGTCTGCTGGATCCGCGCCAGCACCGCGTCAAGCCCCTCGCCCGAGGACACCTCGTCGTCGGCCGCCTGCACAAGCTGCAGGATGTCGAGAATCGGCTGCCGCAGATGCGCCGCGTCCGCCAGGACACCGTCCACGAACGTGGTCAGACCGATATCTCCCGCGCCGGGCATGAGCCCCTGCGGCGGAATGAGCCGGTTCGCAACACGGGAGAAGAGCGCCGCCTCGTCGTCCGAGAAAACGAGGAAGGCGCCCGCCGCCGCGGCAGCCGCGGCAAGGTCACCGGTGGCGACCACGGCCGCAGCGGGGATGGAGGCGGCCGCGGCGCCCGGCAGCGCAACCGCGGCACCGGTTGCCGCCGAGGCCGCGATCACGCTCTGGAGGAACTTCCGGCGCGAGACGTCGGACGCCGGCGCGGGGGTCGTCTGGGAATGCTTGATGGCCATATGTCTCGTCCTCTGCCGAGCGGCTAGCTCTTGAGCAGATCCTTCGAGTTGTCCTTCACGTAGTCCGCGATCCGGAGCGCGAGGCTCTGGAGCGTCGACGTGACCACGGCGGACCCCGCCGACACGAAGATGCTTCCGTCGATCACGAAGAGGTTCTTCACGTCGTGCGCGCGGCCCCACTTGTCGACCACCGAGTTGGACGGGTCGTTGCCCATCCGCGCGGTGCCCATCAGGTGATACGCGCCGCCCTCGGCCAGCGGCTTGGCGCTCAGGATCTTCGTGGCGCCGGCGGCCATCATCATCTCCGTCGTGCGGTCGACGGCGAACTTGATCATGTTCTCGAGGTTCTCGCTGCGCTTGAAGTGCAGTTTGATCCCGGGAATGCCGGCGTCGTCCTTGATCGACGGATCGAGCTCGACGTAGTTGCTCGCCTGCGGGATCTCCTCGAACAGGATCGAGGTGCCGACCGTGTGGGCGTACTGCTGCTGGAACGCCGCGTGGTGCAGGCGCCCCCACGGCAGCGGGGAATCGCGCTCCTGCCTGAGGGCCGCGGGCACCACCATCGCCCGGGGCTTCGGCGGCTCGCCGAGCGCCGCGCGCACCGGCCCGGAGTAGCCCGTCGAGAGGTACCAGAAGCCGCGCGCGAACCCGCGCCGACCCGGGTCGCTTTCGTAGAACTGGTCGCTCACAAGACCGGTGGACGAATACCGCCGGGGCGCGGCGCTCTCGTGCTCGAACAACCCCGTGATGTCGTACATCGGGTGCGCCATCAGGTTCTTGCCGATCTGCCCGCTGCTGTTGGCGAGGCCGTTCGGAAAGAGCTTCGACTTCGAGTTGAGCAGGACGCGCGGCGTGCCGAGGCCGTTGGCGGCCATGACGACCAGCCGTGCCTTCTGCTCGGTCAGCCGGCCGTTCTCGTCGTAATACAGTGCGCCGTCGGCGAGCCCGCGCTTGTTCACCGTGATTTCGCGCCCGCGTCTTCAGCACGACGCCGCGGCTCAGCGCCTCGGGCCAGAAGACGACGTCGGAGCTGTTCTTCGCTTCACGCGGGCACCCGGTGTCGCACGCCTCGCAGTTGGTCGGGCACGGCTTCCGATTGCCGAGCGGCTCGGTCAGCGTGGCCGTCGTGGTGGGCCAATAGTGCCAGCCCAGCTTCTTGAAGCCGCGCGCCAGAATCTCGGCGCCGGGACCGAGGGGATAGGGCTTCTGGCGGCGTGCCTTGATCGGCGGGAGCGCCGGGTTGCCCAGCGCACCGGCCACGCCGACGATGTTGTCGAGCATGTCGTAGTAGGGCTCGACGTCCCAGTACGTGATCGGCCAGTTCTCGCCGACGCCGTCGAGGCTCTTCCCCACGAAGTCGCTGGGGTGGTAGCGGTTCCAGACGGCGCCGTAGTGCAGGGTCGCCCCGCCGACGGCGTTGCCGAGGATGGGCCTCCAGTAGGAGTCCGAGAAGTCGTAGGGATACCCGTTCTTCCAGTTCCGCACGCCCTCCTTCGCTTCTGGAGGCGTGGTGAGGCGCTCGCGCTGGGTCGCCGCCTCCGGATGGGGCTGGCTCTGGGCGACGTCGGCCACCGGGAAGTTCCAGGTGCCCTGCTCCAGGCAGACGATCTTGATACCGGGGATCTTGCTGAGATGCCAGGCGAAGACGCCGCCGGAGGCGCCGCTGCCGATGATCAGGATGTCCGCTGTGTCTTTTTCAGCCATCTGCCCTCTTTGAACGCGCGCAGATTATCGTGCGACCGGGGGGGTGGGACGAATCCCACAAAGGAGGTAGACCGCGTCTACCGGTACTTCTCCCATATTTCGTCCATGCCCTGCCGCATCGACGGCTTGAAGCTCTCGCTGGACCGGTAGATCCGCTTCTTCCACTTCCAGCCCTCTTTCGTCTTCACCAGCCAGTCTTCGTAGACGCCCGAGTGGTCCACGACGGCCGGCTTGGCTGTGACGTTGAAGGTCAGCAGATAGACGGACCCCTTCGCCCCCTCTGGGGTCGGCGTGATCACGAGGCCGGTGTAGGTGTGGCGCGACGACCACCCGTTCTTCTGGAGGCCCGCGTGGAAGTTCTTGATCATCTTCTTCAACGCCTCCGGCCCCTTGGCGGTATTGAACTCTCCGTCAGGTGTGAAGAACGCGGCGTAGTTGCTCCCGTCCTCCGCGCCGCCCATGTCGGTAATGCGGGTGTAGGCGTTGTAGTGGTTCGTAATGTCGATGTAGTCCTGCGTCGAGAGGCTGGGACTCTTCGCCGACACCGGCAATGACACGCGTTCCCACGCGGCCACGCCGACCAGCGCGATGATCCCACCGAGCACCAGGCCAAGGACGAACTTCCGAGTCATGACGTCTCCTCTCCTCTAGACTCCGGCGAGCAGGTTCAGCTCGCCGGTGCTGTCGCCGAACCGCTCCACCGGCAGCCCGAGCTTCTCGATCAGCGTGAGCTGCAGGTTGGCCAGCGGCTTCCCCTTGAACGTATGGTGCCGGCCACCCGTGATCGCGATGTCCTTCCCCGCGACGACCAGGGTCGGCAGATCGTAGTGGAAGTGGATATTGGAGTCGCTCATCGCGGCCCCATACAGGAAGACGGACCGGTCGAGCAGCGTGCCGTCGCCATCACGTGTCGCCTGCAGCTTTTCGAGGAAGCGGGCAAAGCCCTGCATCTGATAGGCCTGCAGCTTCGCCAGCTTGGCGATCTTGGCCGGATCATTCTCGTGGTGCGACAGCGGATGGTGCCCGTCGGCAACGCCGATCTCGTTGAAGGTGCGGACACTCAGCTCGCGGCCGAGCGCGAACGTGAACACGCGCGTCAGGTCGGTCTGGAACGCCAGCAGGAGCAGATCGAACATGATGGCCGCGTGCTCGTCCCACCGCTCGGGCACCCGCGCCGACGGCTTCTCCACCGGCGGCAGTTCCACCTCGTTCTGTCGTTCGGCCTTCTGCAGCCGGCGTTCGACATCACGAATCGCTTCGAGATACTGGTCCAGCTTCGCGCGGTCCGACGTCCCGAGGTCCATCTGCAGGCGACCCGCCTTCTCGGTCACGGCGTCCAGGATGCTCCGCCGCTTCTGCACGAGCGCGCGGCGGGCTTCCGGGCTGGTGTCCGACGACGTCCCGAACAGCCGCTCGAACACGGCGCGCGGCGTGTACTCCATGGGGTTTGGTGTCGTCGCGTTCCGCCAGGACACCGTGTTGTTGTACGCGCAGCTGTAGCCAGGCAGGCACGCGCCGGCGAGGTCCGACGGCTCCATCGCAAGCTCGATGGACGAAAGCTGCGTGTCCTTCTCAAACTCGCGGGCGACGATCTGATCCATCGAGATGCCCAGGTGAATGTCCGGGCCTTCGGTCCGCTTCGGCCGGCACCCGGTGAGCCACGCCGACTGGATGCGCGCGTGGACCGCGGTGTCCTTGCCCTCGGCCATGTTGCTGTCGAGACCGCTGATGACGACGGCGCGATCGCGCAGCTTCTCGAGGGAGCGCAGAGTCGGGGTGAGCACCAGCTCGCCGTCCTTCTCCGGTCGCCACTGGCTCATCGCCATGCCGTTGGCGGCGTACACCACACCGAGGCGACGCACCGGCTGCGCGGCCGTCAGCCGCGTCGGTGTCAACGCCGGGACCATTCCGTCAAGGAGTGGCAGCGCGAGCGTGATGCCGCCGGCCTTGAGGACCGTGCGCCGGTGGAGATGCCGCTTCGTGACGATCATCCGCGTGCCTTTCGCATCTGAAATGGTGTGCTCGTGACAATCGCTTTCACGAGCCTCGACCAGCGATAGTCGCCGGTCGAGGCCTCGCGCGCGATCTGCCGGACGGACGGCATGTCCCAGTACTCGACGCCGCGGCCGAGTCCGTAGGTCAGCAGCTTCTGCATCAGGTTGAGCGCGAAGGCGTCCTTGTGTCCGAGGAGCGCCCGCCGGAAGTCCGCGGGTCCCTGGAACTTGGCGCCGCTCGGCAGCATACCTGACGGGTCGACCGTCGTCCCGGCATCCTCGACCCGCCAGCGGCCCACGGCGTTGAAGTTCTCGAGCGCGAAACCGAGCGGGTCCAGCTGGGCGTGACAGGTCGCGCATACGGGATTCTTCCGGTGGTTCTCCATGCGCGCGCGCACCGAGGCTGGCTGTGCGCCGTCCTTGTTCTCCGGGAACGGCGGCACGTTCGGGGGCGGCGACGGCGGCGGCACGCCCAGGAGTGTCTCGAGCAGCCACTTGCCGCGGAGCACCGGCGACGTGCGGTTGGCGTAGGACGTCACGGTGAGGATAGCGCCCATGCCCAGAATGCCGGCGCGACGATCGTCGGGCAACTGGACGCGACGGAAGTGGGATCCATAGACGCCGGAGATGCCATAGTGCCGCGCGAGCGCCTCATTCACGAAGGTGTAGTCCGCGGTCAGCAGGTCGAAGATGCTCCGGTCCTCGGCGATCTGGCTCTCCAGGAAGAGATCGGCCTCCCGTTGGAAGGCCGCACGGAGCGAGTCGTCGAACTCCGGAAACTCTTTGGCATCCGGCGTGGCGCGGGCGAGATTGCGGAGCCACAGCCACTGCCCGAAAAAGTTGGCGCGCATCGCCTTCGCCTTCGGATCCCGCAGCATCCGAGTCACCTGCCGCTCCAGCGCGGCGGGTGTCCGCAACTGACCGGCCGCGGCGACCCGCAGCAGGTCCTCGTCGGGCACGCTGCTCCACAGAAAGAACGAGAGACGCGAGGCGAGTTCGAGGTCGCTCACGCGAAACGTGCTGCCGGGCTTTGCCGTGGCCGGTTCGCGCTCGACGCGGAACAGGAACTCGGGGTCGACGAGCACCGCTTCAAGCGTCCGCTGAATCCCCGCCTCGAAGCTCGCGCCCTGCCGCCCACGTTCGTAGTGCCGGAGCAGCTCCGTCACGTCGCGCGCGGTGGTCGGCCGGCGGTAGGCGCGGCGGGCCACTCTCGCCACGATCCGGCGGGCACACGGGACTTCCTCCGCCGCCGTGGCTGGATGACAGACGAAGACGGCGCGACGGCTCGGCGTATCGACGGGCCGCTGCGCGTTGAACGGCCCGAGGATGCGCACCGATTCGACACCCATCAACTGCTTGCCGCGCGTGGCGTCGGTCCGCGTACCGCCGCCATACGCGAAACTCGTGGTGGGCAGCCGCTCGGGTCCGAGGCTCTCCACGTACCAGCGCCCGTCGTGCACGGCCACACCCAGCGTGTGGCGGCCGGCCCGGATGGGCAGGCGGACCTCCAGCTTCTGATCGACCGTCTGCGCCTCCTGTTGCCCGGGGCGCTCCATCGCCGGAAGGTCGAACGTCCGCAGAAGAACACCGTCGAGGCGGACATCGATTTTGTGGGCGAAATCGAGCCCCCGCACGATGCTGAACTGCGGGTCGGACTGGAGCTTGATCTTGACGACGTACTCGCCGTCGAGCGGGAAGTAGTGGGCGATCGCCGCGCCGCCGCGCGTGCCTGCCGGCAGGTCGTCGCTCGTGCGCTCCTCCTGCTGCACGGCCGCCGACACCAGGAACGTCTGACTCTCCTCGCCGATCGCCGGGTCGCCCACGGCCAGCGCGGCCACCTTCTCCGCGGCGCCGATGTAGCGCTCCATGAGTCCCGGCGACACGGAGAGGGCGTCACCGATGTTGTCGAAGCCGAAGCCCGCGTCGTCGGCCGGAAGCAACGCCGTCGTATCGACGGACAGCGCGAGGATGTCGCGAACCGCGTTGGCGTACTCCACGCGATTCAGGCGATGCACCGCCGGACGGCCGGGGTTTGGCGTCTTGCCCGCCGCGCCGTCGATGGTGTGTTCGAGCGCCGCGATGAACCGGGCACGCGTGTCCGCGTTGAGAGGCCGCGCGTTCGCCGGGGGCATGAGGCCGACGCGCAGCTTCCGAAGCACCCGTTCCCACACCTCGGAGGACGCGGCGGCGGCCGCCGGGTCCAGCCCTTCGAGCGTGAGGTCGCCCGTCTTCCGCCGGTTGTTGTGACAGCCGACGCAGTACTCCTGGACGACCGCAACATCAGGCGGAGCGACCGATGCGGGTGCGGTCCGCGCCCGGCTTGCGCGCGGGGTCAGACCCGGACCTGCCCCTGCGAGCGGCGTCTGCAGGGCGACTCCGGCGAGTACGCCGAAGAGCACGACACGGACGAGGGCGGCGCGCCTGCGCCTGGGAGGAGCCCACGTCGGATGTGCACACACGTGATGGGTCATGGGGTCGCGGTCCCGGACTATTCGATGCCCCCGGCGTCCTTGAGGAGCGCCGCGGCCTCGGGATGGGAGAAGAACATCTGCGTGACCATGATGCCAAGCGCGATGCGGTACGGCGTCTGACCGCCCGCGTTGCGGGCGTTCAGGACGGCGCCACGGTCAAGGAGGTAGCGCGCCACAGTGCCGTAGCCCAGGAACGC
>JBIKWH010000051.1:0-8915 GCA_044356435.1 Vicinamibacterales bacterium | reverse complement strand
CCAGCGAGATCCGGATGGCGTCGAAGTCGGCGCGAAGGGCGGTCTTGGTGTCAGTAAAAGAGGGTCGCATCAGAGCACCTCCGCCGCGGGAACGAGTTCGTCTTCCGCTGGTGGCAGCGGCTCAGCGGGCCGTTTCTTGGTCGAGATCAGCTCGACATCCAGACAGAGCGACTGGAGTTCGCGGATGAGCACGTTGAACGATTCCGGCAGCCCGGGCGTGAACGAGGCGTCGCCCTTGACGATCGCTTCGTAGATCTTCGCCCGGCCCGTCACGTCGTCTGACTTCGCCGTCAGCAGTTCCTGGAGGATGTGCGCCGCGCCATAGGCCTCGAGCGCCCACACTTCCATTTCACCGAAGCGCTGGCCACCGAACTGCGCCTTGCCACCCAGCGGCTGCTGGGTGATGAGCGAGTACGGTCCGATCGAACGCGCGTGGATCTTGTCGTCGACCAGGTGGGAGAGCTTCAGCATGTAGATGTAGCCGACGGTCGTGTCCTGCTCGAACTGCTGGCCGGTCATGCCGTCGAAGAGCTGCGTCTTGCCGGCCTTCGGCAGACCCGCCTGCTCGAGCCAGTCCTTGATCTCCGGTTCGGTCGCGCCGTCGAACACCGGCGTCGCGAAGTAAAGACCCAGCGCGTGCGCGGCCCAGCCGAGGTGCGTCTCGAGAATCTGTCCGACGTTCATACGAGACGGCACGCCGAGCGGATTGAGCACGATCTCCACCGGGGTTCCGTCCGGCAGATACGGCATGTCCTCTTCCGGGAGGATGCGCGCGATCACACCCTTGTTACCGTGGCGGCCGGCCATCTTGTCGCCGACCGACAGCTTGCGCTTCATCGCGACGTAGATCTTGACCAGCTTGATCACGCCTGGCGGCAGTTCATCGCCGCGGCGAATCTTCTCCTTCTTCTCCTCGAAGAGCTGGCGCACGACTTCGACCTGGCGCTCCGTGCGCTCCTCGAGCAGGCGCAGCTCACCTTCGAGCCTCGGCTCATCGGCCTGAATCTTCAGGCGGACCATCTGCTCGTAGGGGACGCTCTCGAGCACGTCGCTCGTGAGGACCGTGCCCTTCTTCAGAATCCGCTCGCGACCGTATTCGTCAAACGCGTCGGCGCGCAGCGTCTGGTTCTGCAGCATCTGGATCACGCGCTTCTTCACTTCGTCGTGAAGAATGCGGATCTCGTCCTGCAGGTTCTTTTCCATCAGATCGAGTTCGTCCTGCTCGATCGCCTTGGCGCGGTCGTCCTTCTCGATGCCCTTGCGCGAGAAGATCTTCACGCCAACCGTGATGCCCTCGATGCCCGGGGGGCAGATGAGGGAGGCGTCGCGCACGTCGCCGGCCTTCTCGCCGAAGATCGCGCGCAGAAGCTTCTCTTCCGGCGTGAGCTGCGTCTCACCCTTCGGCGTCACCTTGCCGACGAGGATGTCGCCCGGCTTCACGTAGGCGCCGATGCGGATGATGCCGCTGTCGTCCAGGTCGCGGAGGTAGTTCTCCGACACGTTCGGGATGTCCCGCGTGATTTCCTCGGGTCCCAGCTTCGTGTCGCGCGCCTCGATCTCGAACTCTTCGATGTGGATCGACGTGTAGTAGTCGTCCTTCACCATCCGCTCGGAGACGAGGATGGCGTCCTCGAAGTTGTAGCCGCGCCAGGGCATGAACGCCACCAGCACGTTGCGGCCGAGCGCGAGCTCGCCCTGCTCCGTGCAGGGACCGTCGGCCAGAACCTGGCCCTTCACCGCCCGCTGCCCCACGCGCACGATGGGCTTCTGGTTGATGCAGGTGTTCTGGTTGGACCGCTTGAACTTCGTCATCGGGTAGATGTCGGCGCCCATGTCGCGGCCGGCGTCGTCACCCTCCCCTTCCACGCGCACCACGATGCGCTGGCTGTCGACGTAGTCGATCGTGCCCGACCGACGCGCCACCACCACGGCGCCCGAGTCACGGGCGGTGATGTACTCCATGCCGGTGCCGACATACGGCGCACGGGCGCGGAGCAGCGGCACGGCCTGGCGCTGCATGTTCGCGCCCATGAGCGCGCGGTTCGCGTCGTCGTTCTCAAGGAACGGCACGAGCGAGGCGGCCACCGACACGAGCTGCTTCGGCGAGACGTCGATGAAGTGGATGTCCGTCGGCGGCGCGAGGATGAAGTCGCCGGCGTGCCGGGCGTCCACGCGGTCCTGCAGGAACCGGCCGTCGTTGTCGAGCGGCGCGTTCGCCTGCGCGATCGTGTAGTTGTCCTCTTCCCAGGCGGAGAGATAGAAGGAGTACGGCTCGAACTCGAGCCCCTTCTTCTTCGACCGGCCGTCGGCGCCGACGATCTCGTCCCACTCGACGACGTCGCCCGCCTTGTACTTCGCGTGGCCGCCCGCGTTGGTCACGAGGACGTAGTCGATGACCTGACCGTCCTTGACCTTGCGGTAGGGCGACTCGATGAAGCCGAACTCGTTGATCCGCGCGTAGCACGAGAGCGACGAGATGAGGCCGATGTTCGGACCTTCCGGCGTCTCAATCGGGCAGATGCGGCCGTAGTGCGTCGGGTGCACGTCGCGCACCTCGAAACCGGCGCGCTCACGCGACAGACCGCCAGGCCCAAGCGCCGAGAGACGCCGCTTGTGCGTGATCTCGGAGAGCGGGTTGGTCTGGTCCATGAACTGCGAGAGCTGCGACGACCCGAAGAACTCGCGAATCGCGGCCATGACCGGCTTCGCGTTGATCAGGTCGTGCGGCATGGCGGTCGCCATTTCCTGGTAGACCGACATCTTTTCCTTGATCGCCCGTTCCATGCGGACGAGGCCGATCCGGAACTGGTTCTCCAGAAGCTCGCCGACCGACCGGACGCGGCGATTGCCGAGGTGGTCGATGTCGTCGACGTTCGCCGGGTTCTTCCGCAGCTTGAGCTGGCACTTGATGACTTCGTAGAAGTCCTGCGGGTGCAGGATCTTCTCGTCCAGCGGCGTCTTCAGCCCGAGCTTCGTGTTGAGCTTGAGCCGGCCGACCCGCGAGAAGTCGTACTTCTGCGGGTTGAAGAACATGTTCTCGAAGAGCGTCCGCGAGCTGTCCAGCGTCGGCGGGTCGCCGGGCCGGAGGCGGCGGTAGATCTCGATCAGCGCCTCTTCGTGCGTCCGGATCGGATCCTTCTTGAGCGTCTGGCTGACGATCGGACCGACGTCGTCGCGTTCCGGGAAGAAGAGGTCGAGGAACTCGACGTTCTTCTCCTGGGCCATGGAGATGACGCGGGGCGTCAGCTCGTCGTTGGCCTCGAGAATCACCTCACCCGTTTCGGGGTCGACGATGTCGGCCGCGGCGAAAGCGCCTTCGAGCGCCTCGTCGGCGATCGCGACCGTCTTGACGTTCGCCTTGCGCAGCGCGGCGAGGCCGTTGGCCGAGATCTTCTTCCCCGACTGGATCGTCATGTCGGGGGTCTTCACTTCACCGGCCGCGCGGAGGCCGAGCAGGCTGTCGTTGACCGCCCACTTCAGCGCCGGGCCCTGGTTCAGGAATACGCGGTCGACCGAATGGAACGTGCGGATAATCTCGTCGGCGCCGCGCAGCCCGAGGGCGCGCAGGAACACCGAGGCGAGGAACTTCCGCTTGCGGTCGATACGGACGTACAGCAGGTTCTTCTGGTCGTACTCGAACTCGACCCACGAGCCGCGATACGGAATGATCTGCGAGACGTACAGCGTCTTGTCTTCCGAGTGGAAGAACGCGCCGGGCGACCGGTGGAGCTGCGAGACGATGACGCGCTCCGTGCCGTTGATGATGAACGTGCCGTTGTCCGTCATCAGCGGGATGTCGCCGAAGTAGACCTCCTGCTCCTTGATGTCGCGGATGGTCTTCACGCCCGTTTCGGGGTCCTTGTTCCAGACCACGAGGCGGATGGTGACCTTGAGCGGCACGGCGTAGGTCATGCCGCGCTCCTGGCACTCATCCACGTCGTACTTCAGTTTCATCCCGACGGTCGTGCCGCAGATGTCACAGACGTCGCCGCGCGCGTGGTTGTCCTTGCCGCACTGCGCGCACAGGACCTGGTGGTCGCCGAAGGGATCCGCGATGATCGTCGCGCCGCAGCTGGTGCACGGCTTCCGCAGATGCTGCAGGCCCGCGAGCTTGCTGCACTTGCACTCCCAGTTGCCGATCGAGTACTCGATGAACTCGAGCGACGAGTTCTCGCGGAAATCGCTGATCGGGAACACGGACTTGAACACCGACTGGAGGCCGGCGTCCTCGCGCTCCGTAGGGAGGCGGTTCATCTGGAGGAACCGCTCGTAGGACTTGCGCTGGATCTCGATCAGGTTCGGAATCGGAACCGTGGTCTTGATCTTCGAAAAATCCTTGCGCTCGCGGTAGACGTTCTTCGGAAGGCTGTACATCGGCGGTTGAACCTCGTGGATCGTGGGTTCGCGGTCACATCAACACCCCCGGGCAACGGCGACGATGTCCGGATGTGGCACAAACAATTTCAGCGGGGCGGCTCCCCAGGAGCCGGCCCCGCGCAGTGCTGAGCGTCGACCAGCTCGAGAGCTAGTCGATCTTGACCTTCGCGCCGACTTCCGCGAACTTCTTCTCGATGGAGGCAGCCTCGTCCTTCGTGACGCCTTCCTTCAGCGGCTTGGGCGCGCTCTCGACGAGGTCCTTGGCTTCCTTGAGGCCGAGGTTCGTCACTTCACGCACCACCTTGATGACCTTGATCTTGTCAGCGCCCACTTCCGTGAGCGTGACCGTGAACTCGGTCTTCTCTTCCACGGCAGCCGCGGCGCCGGCCGGAGCCGCGCCACCCGCCACCATCATCGGCATGGCCGCGGCGGCGGACACGCCCAGTTCGGTTTCGAGCGCCTTCACGAGCTGCGAGAGCTCGAGCACGCTGATGCCCTTGATGTAGTCGACTACCTGCTGCTGATTGAGTTCGGACATGGTCTTGTTCTCTCTCTGATTGATACGGGGCGGGGGCCCCTACGTTGTTATGTAAGGGCGGCCCTATGCCGCGCCCGCTTCCTTCTTCTTTTCCACCTGCACGAGCACCGACATCAGGTCGCGCGGCGCGGCGTTCAGCACCGTGACGATCTGCTGCATCGGGGCCTGCAACACGAACAGCAACTTCGCGTAGAGCTCGGGGCGGCCCGGCATCGTCGCGAGTTCGTTGACTTCACCGGCCTTGATGGCCCGGCCCTGCACCACGGCTGCCTTCACGGTCAGCGCGGGCGCGGTCTTGATGAACGTCGTCAGCGTCTTGGCGAGGGCGACAACGTCGTCAGCGGTATAGGCAATCGCCGTCGACCCCACGAAGGACGCTTCGAGCGCGGCGAAGGGTGTGCCGGCACTCGCCTTCTTGGCGAGCGTGTTCTTGACCACCCGGTACTGCGCGCGTGCGGCGCGCAGCTGGCGGCGAAGCTCGGTGACCTGCGGGACGTCCAGCCCGCGGAAATCCACCAGGATGGCGGAGTCCGCAGTGCGGAAGGCCGTGGTCAGGTCCTGGAGCTCCTGTTCCTTGTCAGCTCTGGTGACCGCCATGTCAGTGCTTCGTCCTTTCGTCGATGTGCGCGGTGTCGATCGCGATGCCGGGGCCCATCGTCGACGACAGCGTCACCGACTTCAGGTACTTGCCCTTGGCGGCCGAAGGCTTGGCCTTGACCACGCTGTCCACCAGGGCGTGCGCGTTCTCCACCAGTGTCTCGGCCGTGAACGACGTCTTCCCGACCGGCGCGTGGATGATGCCGGTCTTGTCGACCCGGAACTCCACCTTGCCGGCCTTGATTTCCAGAACGGCCTTCCGCACGTCAGCGGTCACGGTGCCGGTCTTCGGGTTCGGCATCAGGCCACGCGGACCCAGCACCTTGCCGAGACGGCCGACGGCGCGCATCATGTCCGGCGTCGCCACCACCGCGTCGAAGTCCATCCAGCCGCCGGTGATCTTCTCCACCACTTCCTCGCCGGCCACGAAGTCGGCACCGGCTTCGGTGGCCTCCTTCTGCTTGTCGGCGCCGGCGATCACCAGCACGCTCTTGCTCTTGCCCAGACCGTGCGGCAGGACGACCGTGCCGCGGACCATCTGATCCGCGTGCTTCGGGTCCACGCCGAGGCGCAGAGCCATTTCCACCGTCTCGTCGAACTTGGCGAACTTCACCTTCTGAAGAAGGGGAACTGCCTCTTCGAGCAAGTACGGCCGGTCCTCCACCTGTGCGGCGGCGGCCGTGAATTTCTTGCCGTGTCGTGCCATGGTCCTCCTTGTGGTGTTAACGGACGCTCACGCGTCCTCCCACTGTGAAACGCCGCGGATGTCCGCAGCGGTGTTAGCCGATGACGTCGATCCCCATCGACCGCGCGGTGCCCCGCACGGTCTTGACCGCCGACTCCAGCGACTCGCAGTTCAGGTCGGGCAGCTTCGTCTTCGCGATGTCCTCAACCTGCTTGGCCGTGACGGTGCCCACCTTGTTCCGGTTGGGCTCGGCCGATCCCTTGGCCAGATTCGCCACCTTCTTCAGCAGCACCGACGCCGGCGGCGTCTTGGTGATGAAGCTGTAGCTGCGATCGGCGTAGATCGTCACGACGGCCGGAATGATCAGCCCGTCGTCTTTCGCCGTCTTCGCGTTGAAGTTCTTGCAGAAGTCCATGATGTTCACGCCGTGCGGACCGAGCGCGGTGCCGACGGGCGGCGCGGGCGTGGCCTTGCCCGCGGGAATCTGCAACTTCACCATTGCCTGAACTTTTTTCGCCATATTCCTTACCTAGATCTTCTCCACCTGCAGGAAGTCGAGCTCGACCGGTGTCGCGCGCCCGAAGATGGTGACCATCACCTTCAACGTGTTGCGGTCGATGTTCACCTCGTCCACGACGCCGTTGAAGCTCGTGAACGGACCCTCGTTGATCCGGACCTGGTCGCCCTTGTCGAACGTGTACTTCGGCTTCGGCTTCTCCGCCGCCGTCTTCACCTGAACGAGGATGTGGTCGACCTCTTCCTTGCTCAGGGGCGTCGGCTTGCTGCCCGCACCGACAAATCCCGTGACCTTCGGCGTGTTCTTCACCACATGCCACGCGTTGTCGGACATGTGCATCTCGACCAGGATGTAGCCCGGGAAGAAGCGCCGCGCGCTCTTCACCTCTTTGCCGCCGCGCTTCTCGACGATGTCTTCCGTCGGGATCAGCACCTCGCCGATCTCATGCTGCAGCCCGTAGGCGGCCACACGCTGTTCGAGAGACTCCTTGACCTTGTTCTCGAAGCCCGAGTAGGTGTGGACGATGTACCAGTTCTTCGTGGCGTCGTCTGTCATGCCCCACCGAACTTCGCGAAGATCCAGTTCACGAACGAGCTCATCCCGAGGTCCAGGACAAACAGATACAGCCCGAAGAACGCCGACACCAGGATGACGACAAGCGTCGTGGCGTAGACCTCGCGGTTGGACGGCCAGGTCACACGCTTCATCTCGTTGCGCACTTCAACGAGGAACTCGCGGCCCGCCTGGAACCAGTTCCTGCTGCCCTCGGCTCTCGCCTCCGGCGCTTTTACGTTCTCGATCGTGGCCATACGTTTTCTACCGCTACCGTCTCCGCATTCGCTGCGGCGTCACCACCGCTGTCCGCCTTCGTCCGCCGGCTTCGAACCGTTGCCGCGAAGTTGGCAGGTCAGGAGGGACTCGAACCCCCAGCCCTCGGTTTTGGAGACCGATGCTCTACCAATTGAGCTACTGACCTACGTGCGCTACTTGCTCTCCTTGTGCGCCGTGTGCTTCCTGCAGAAGCGGCAGTACTTGCTCAGTTCGAGCCGCTCGGTCGTCTTCTTCTTGTTCTTCGTGGTGCTGTAGTTGCGACGCTTGCAGTCGCCACAGGCCATCTGAATGATGTCGCGCATTGTTCTGTCCCCTGCTTCGCGCTGCTATTCGATGATTTCGGTGATGGTGCCGGCGCCGACCGTGCGGCCGCCCTCGCGAATCGCGAACCGGCTGCCCTTCTCGATGGCCACCGGCGTGATCAGCTCGCCCGTGATCGGCGTGTTGTCCCCCGGCATCACCATCTCCACGCCCTCGGGCAGCTTCAGAATGCCCGTCACATCCGTCGTCCGGATGTAGAACTGCGGCCGATACCCGTTGAAGAACGGCGTGTGCCGCCCACCCTCTTCCTTGCTGAGGATGTACACCTCGCCCTTGAACTTCGAGTGCGGCAGAATCGACCCCGCCTTCGCCAGCACCTGCCCGCGCTCCACGTCGCTCTTCTCGACGCCCCGCAGCAGAATCCCGACGTTGTCCCCCGCCTGCCCTTCGTCCAGCAGCTTCCGGAACATCTCGACGCCCGTCACAATCTTCTTCACCGTCGGCTTGAAACCCACAATCTCGATTTCCTCGCCCACCTTCACCTTGCCGCGCTCGATACGCCCCGTCACCACCGTGCCACGGCCCGAGATCGAGAACACGTCCTCGATCGGCATCATGAACGGCTTGTCCGTGTCGCGCTGCGGCAGCGGAATGTAGGTGTCGAGCGCTTCCATCAGCTTCAGGATCGACTCGACGCCCGCCGGGTCCCCGTTGATCGCGCCCAGCGCGCTCACCCGCACCACCGGCGTGTCGTCGCCCGGGAAGCCGTAGCTCGTCAGCAGCTCGCGCACTTCCATCTCGACCAGGTCCAGCAGTTCCGGGTCGTCCACCGCGTCCACCTTGTTCAAGGCGACCACCAGGTACGGCACGTTCACCTGCTTCGCCAGCAGCACGTGCTCCCGCGTCTGCGGCATCGGGCCGTCCGTCGCGCTCACCACCAGGATCGCGCCGTCCATCTGCGCCGCGCCCGTGATCATGTTCTTGATGTAGTCCGCGTGGCCCGGGCAGTCGACGTGCGCGTAGTGCCGGTTCGCCGTCCCGTATTCCACGTGGCTCGACGCGATCGTCAGAATCTTCGTGTCGTCACGACGACCCTGCGACTCCGACGC
>JBIKWH010000050.1:0-8942 GCA_044356435.1 Vicinamibacterales bacterium | reverse complement strand
ACATCCTCGACTGTGCGAACACGCGCGCGACCGATCTCCTCGTCATGGGAACGCACGGAACGTCCGGCTTCCAGCGCCTGCTGCTCGGGTCGGTCACCGAGAAGGTGTTGCGGAGGGCGTCGTGTGCGGTGCTGACGGTCCCTCCGGGAGCGTACGTGCCCACGAAGCGGCCGTTCACACACCTGCTGGCCGCAGTGGACTTCTCCGACTGCTCGCTCCGGGCGGCGACTTTCGCGGCGTCCGTCGCCGCGGCGTCGGACGCCACGCTCACGTTGGTGCACGTGGTCGAATGGCCCTGGCACGAAGCGTCGGACACCGCGCTCCAGGGCGTGCCCCCGGCACAGGCGCAGGCCGTCGCCGACTACCGACGCTATCTCGAGGCCGGCGCGCACGAGCGCCTCGACACCCTCGCCGCTTCAGCGATGCCTGGGAGAAAGGCGAACACCCGGGTCAGCTTCGGCAGGTCTTACCGCGAGATCCTGGATGCCGCGAGGCAAGACGGGGCCGACCTGATCGTGCTGGGCGTGCACGGGCGGGGATCCCTCGACCTCGCCTTCTTCGGATCGACGGCCAGTCACGTGGTGCGGGCCGCCTCATGCCCCGTCCTTACCGTTCGCGGGTCGTAGGGCTCCGCGCTAGTTCTCCCCGAGCGGCTGGGGCGTCTCCGGGTCGTTCGGGATGACGCGCGTGAACTGCCCGCGCTGGAGCAGTTCCCGGCCCTTGCCTCCGCGACCCGTCACCTCGTACTTCGTCGTGCTGATCGTCTGCTCCGCGCCGCGGCTGGTTTCCACGCGCAGGATGTCGCGATCACCCGTTGATGCGAGGAACCCGAGCACGCGGTCATCGCCGCCGCTGAGCTTGATCAGAATCACACCCTTGCCGGGCCCGGAGAGGAAGTTCACCTCTTCGGCTTTGCAGAGCAACCCGCGCGCCTCGGACGTGGCCGCAATCAGCGTCTCGCCGCCCAGCAGCTTCTGGACGCCCACGACCTCGGCACCCTCGGCCGGGCGTGCGAACCGCCGGCCCGCCCGCGTGCTCGGCTCGATGAAGCCTTCGAGGCTGAACCGGAGCGCGTAGCCGTCGCTGGTGACGGCCACCGCCTGAACCTTCGGCTCGGCACCTTCCTTCGCCGCGGCAATCTGACCCGCCACGCGCGGGTCCATGCTGAAGGCCGCGATCACCTTCTCGCCGTCGCGCAGCTTGAAGAGCTTCTGGATCGGCTCGCCGTAGCCGGTCGACGCGGGGATGTCGATGATGCGCGCGGTATACGCCGCACCGAGATTCGTGAAGAAGGAGACAGACGCACGGGTGCTGCCCGGCAGGGCCGCCAGCACGCCGTCGCCTTCGCGCAGCCGCGTATTCGTCAGGTCCTTCACTTCCTTCTGACGCTTCACCCAGCCGTCGCGCGACACGATGACGACGTTGTCCTCCTCGACGATGAACTGCTCCTCGGAGAATTCCACGTCTTCCACGGCCTCGATCGTGGTGCGGCGCTTGTCGCCGTGCGCCTTCTGCACCTGTTCGAGTTCCTCGCGCACCAGTTTCCAGCGGCCGTCTTCGTCCTTCAGCAGGCTGCCGATCTGGCGTGCGCGGGTGCGCTTCTCCGAGAGCTCCTTCTGGATGACGAGGATCTCGAGGCGCGCCAGTCGATAGAGCTTGAGTTCCAGAATCGCGTCGGCCTGCTCGGCGTCGAGGCTGAAGCGTTTGATGATCTGCTCGGCCGAATCCGCCTTGCCGTCCGACTTGCGGATGATGCGGATGATCTCGTCGAGCGCGTCGAAGACGATCTCGAAACCCTCGAGGATGTGAATACGCCGCTTCAGCGCGTCCAGCTCGTGCTCGAGGCGTGCCGTGACCACGTCCAGGCGGAACTTCAGGAAGTACCACAGCGCCTGGTGGAGATCCACACGCTCCGGACGGCCGACCTCGGGGTTCTCTGTCGGCACGAGACAGGTCATGTTGACGGCGAAGGTCGTCTGGAGCGGCGTGTTCTTGAACAGATACGCCATGACGAGGTTCACGTCGGCGTCCTTCTTCAGCTCCAGCGCGATACGGACGTCGTCGGTGGAGACATCCTTCACGTCGACGAGCGGCGGGAGCTTGCGGGACAGCACCACGTCCGCGATGCGCTCCACGAGCGTCGACTTGTTGACCGCGTAGGGAATGCTGGTGACGTAGATCGTCTTCTCCGTACGGGTCGACGGACCTTCCTCCCAGGTGGCACGGAGGCGAACGGACCCCGACCCCGTCCGGTAGATCTCCTTCAACTCCTCAGGCGTGTTCAGGATCTGACCGCCGGTCGGGAAATCCGGTCCCTTGACGTAGCGGCAGAGTTGAACCGCGGACAGGTCCGGGTTGTCGAGCAGCTTGATGAGCGCGGTACACACTTCGGTGAGGTTGTGCGGCGGGATGTTCGTCGCCATGCCGACCGCGATGCCCGTCGCCCCGTTCACCAGCAGCGTCGGAATGCGCGCCGGCAGCACGACCGGCTCCGTGCGCGTGCCGTCGTAGTTCGGACGGAAGGGCACGGTGTCCTGATCGATCTCGGTGAGCATTTCGTCCGAGATCCGCGCGAGGCGACACTCGGTATAGCGCATGGCCGCGGCGCCGTCGCCGTCGAGCGAGCCGAAGTTGCCCGAACCATCCACCATCGGATAACGCAGCGAGAACGACTGCGCCATGCGGACCAGCGCCTCGTAGAGCGCGGCGTCGCCGTGCGGGTGGTAGTTGCCCATCACGTCGCCGACGACCTTGGCGCACTTGCGGTGCTTGGCGTCCGCGGTGAGGTTCTGCTGCCACATCGTGAAGAGGATGCGGCGCTGCACCGGCTTCAGCCCGTCGCGCACGTCGGGCAGGGCCCGCGACGTGATGACGGAGAGCGCGTAGTTGAGATACCGGCTCTGCGCCGCCTCGTGGAGCGACACGGCGTCAACGCCGCCGGAACCAGGAGGTGGCCCGCCGCCGGGACGGCCGGGACCGTCCGGCGGAACAGGAGCGTCGAAGAGCGAAGGGTCGGAGGGGCGGGATTTGGACACGGTTACGGGGTCACCATCTTGCCGGGGTTCATCAGATTGTGCGGGTCGAGGGCCAGCTTGATCGTCCTCATGACGTCGACGGCCTCTCCGTGCTCCTCAAGGAGGTAGCCCATCTTCCCCGTGCCGATGCCATGCTCGCCGGTGCAGGTGCCGCCCATCTCGAGCGCTCGCCGGACGAGGCGCTCATTCATCGCCTTCGCCACGGCCATCTCGTCCGCATCATCCGGGTTCACGACGCAGAGCACGTGGAAGTTGCCATCGCCGACGTGCCCGACGATCGGCCAGGGGAACGGCAGCTCGTCCAGGTCGGCCCGGGTCTGCATCAGGCAGTCGGCGAGCCGCGAGATCGGCACGCACACATCGGTGCTCCACATGCGGCATCCGGGGCGGGATCCCACGGCCGCGTGGTGCACGTTGTGCCGTGCGGTCCACAGCGCTGTCCGCGCCTCTGGAGTCGTGGCCCACTCGAAGCTTGAGGCGCCCTGTTCCCGGGCGATGGTCTCGACCGCCCGCGCCTGCTCCGCCACGGACCCATCGCTGATGCCATGGAACTCGAGGAACAGCGTCGGCTGGAGCGCGTAGTCCGTCTTTGCGTACGCGTTGATGGCGCGCAGCATCTTCTCGTCGAGGAGTTCCATGCGCGCGATCGGGACGCCGAGCTGGAGCGTCGTGATGACCGTCCGGACCGCGCCTTCGAAGGTTGGGAAGGGACACACGGCGGCGGAGATGCCATCCGGAAGGCCGAACAGACGCAGCGTGACCTCGGTGAGGACGCCGAGCGTGCCTTCGGATCCCACGAACAGGCGCGTGAGGTCGTAGCCGGCGGCGGACTTGCGCGCACGGCCGCCGGTCCGGATCACCCGGCCGTCGGCGAGCACCACGGTCAGTCCCAGGACAGCCTCGCGCATCGTGCCGTAGCGCACGGCCGTCGTGCCCGAGGCGCGTGTCGCAGCCATGCCGCCAATCGTGGCGTCGGCGCCCGGGTCGACCCAGAACTCCAGCCCGAGCGGGTTCAGGTGCTTGCTGAGCTGCCGGCGCGTCACGCCGGCTTCCACGGCGCAGTCCAGATCGTCCGCGCTGACGCGGAGGATACGGTTCATCCGCGTGAGGTCGAGCGACACGCCGCCGTGGATCGCGCTGACGTGCCCTTCAAGAGATGAGCCCGCCCCGAACGGAATGACCGGCGCCCGATGCGCGGCCGCGACCCGCACCACCGCCGCCGTCTCGTCTGTCGTCTCCGGAAACACGACGACGTCCGGCAGCGCCGGCGTGTGCCACGACTCCCCGTGGCTGTGGTGCTCCCGCTGGGACGCACCCGTCGACACGCGGTCGCCGAGCACGGCGCGCAGGTCGACGATGAGCTGTTCGGGATCGAAGGGTCTGACGGACACGACGCGTGGGGAACTCGGGGCTAGAGCGGCCTGGCCGCACCCGGCGCGCAGATCTCGTCGGTGCAGCCACCCTGCCGGGCCCGACGCGCGGCCACCACGCGGTAGATCCACCGACCGAGCCGGGTGACAGGCGGGAGGAGGCCAACCCAGCGCGGCACCCAGAGGATCGGGAGGCCCTTGGAGAGCTGCAGATAGCCGTCGAAGCCGGCCGTGCGGACGCCGGCGGCGTTCACGACGTACATCTCGGTCAGCGCGGCGGCGCGGTCCAGCCCCGGCGCGTACCGGTGGCGGAGGGCGTCGTCCGTGGCATCGGCAAACGTGAGCCGGCCGAACCAGTCCAGTCGGCGCAACACACGCACGGCGCGGCGGCACAGAGGACAGGCGCCATCGAACAGGACGACGAAGTGCGGAAGGAGGCGCACGGCAGCAACGCTCCCTTCAACTATACGCCGCACGCGCGCCGGTGCAGCCGCGCCGTAAGATGGCGTCCAGCCATGGCCGAACCGGTCTTTTCAAAGAAAACGCTCGCCTTTCTCCGGGCGCTGAAACGCCACAACGACCGCGAGTGGTTCAAGGCGCGCAAGGACGACTACGAGGCCCACGTCCGCGGCCCGCTCGTGCAGGTGCTGGCGCGGCTGGAGCGCGATTTCGCGACGTTCGCCCCGGAGTTCGTGGCGCACCCGAAGGTGTCGCTCTTTCGCCCCTATCGCGACACGCGGTTCAGCCACGACAAGTCGCCGCTCAAGACGAACGCCGCGGCGCACTTTCCGCCCAGGCACCTGCTGAAGCGCGGCGCCGGCTTCTACTTCGAAGTCACGCCCGGATGGGTGTGGATCGGCGGCGGCATCTACATGCCCGACACGGCCGACCTGCTGCGGATCCGCGAACGCATCGCCACCGACCACGCCGCGCTCCGGAAGATCCTCCGGGCGAAGAGCTTTGTCTCGGAGGCGGGCGAACTGCGCGGCGAAACGCTGACACGCGTGCCGCGCGGTTTTCTCCCGGGTCACCCCGCCGCGGATCTGCTGCGCCACAAGCAATTCCTGGCCTCGAAGGAGTTCCCGGCGGAGTTCGCGTACGACCCGGCGTTCTACCCCCAAATGGTGACGTTCTTCCGGGCCATCACGCCTATGCTGCGCTTCTTCAACGAGGCGATGCACTGATGTTGATCGATTGACGGATTGACATCGTCACGCTGAGATTCCCGTGACTGCCTGTGTGCGCGGGCAGTCCTGCCATTGCGTTAAGGTGGACCGATGCGCATTGGAGTCCCCAGGGAGACATGGCCGGGTGAGCGGCGCGTGGCCCTTGTGCCCGACGGCGTGGCCGCCCTGCACAAGGCCGGCCTGACTGTCGCGATCGAACGTGGCGCGGGCGAGAGCGCGGGCATTCCCGATGACGCGTTCGTGAAGGCCGGCGCCGAGATCGCCGACCGCGGCACCGTGGTCGGGTCGGCCGACGTCGTGCTGACCGTGCGCGCGATGCCGGCTGACGCCTCGTGGAAGTCCGGCCAGACCGTGATCGGCTTTGCGGACCCGCTCGGCGACCCCGCCGCGCTGACGCCCGTCGCGGAGAAGGGCGTGACGCTCCTCTCGATGGAGCTGATGCCCCGCACCACGCGCGCGCAGAGCATGGACGCGCTCTCGTCGATGGCGACCGTGGCCGGCTACAAGGCCGTTCTGCTGGCGGCGGACGCGCTGCCCCGCATGTTCCCGATGATGATGACGGCGGCCGGCACGATCTCACCCGCGAAGGTGTTCGTCGTGGGCGCGGGCGTGGCAGGTCTGCAGGCGATTTCGATGGCGAAGCGGCTCGGCGCGAAAGTCGAGGCCTATGACGTGCGCCCGGCGGCGAAGGAACAGGTGCAGAGCCTCGGCGCGAAGTTCGTCGAGCTGCCGCTCGAGGCGGCCGGCGCCGAAGTGAAGGGCGGCTACGCGGGCGCGCAGGACGAATCGTTCTACAAGCGCCAGCGCGAGATGATGCTGCAGGTGGTTGCCCAGAGCGACGTCGTCATCACCACGGCGCTGGTGCAGGGCAAGCGCGCACCGATCCTGCTGACGACCGAGATGGTCGAGGCGATGCGGCCGGGGTCGGTCGTCGTCGACCTGGCGGCCGAGCGCGGCGGCAACTGTGAGCTGACGAAGCCGGACCAGGACGTCGTGCACAAGGGCGTCCGCATCATCGGCCCGTCCAATCTGCCGGCGATGGTGCCCTTCCACGCCAGCCAGATGTATTCCAAGAACATCGTCACCTTCCTTCAGTACCTCGTGAAGAAAGACGAGGCCGGCCCGCGGCTCGAGCTGAACCGCGAGGACGAGATCGTGCAGGAGACGCTGCTCACACTCGGTGGCGCGGTCGTTCATGCGCGCGTGAGGTCATAACCCATGTCCTTCTGGTTGATGGCGTTCGTCTTCATGCTGGCCACCTTCGTCGGCCTGCAGGTGATCAAGAACGTCTCCCGCCTGCTGCATACACCGCTGATGTCGCTCACCAACGCGATCTCGGCGATCGCGGTGGTCGGCGCGCTGCTGGTCACCGGTGAACAGCACGACACGACGAGCACGGTCCTCGGCGCCATCGCGGTCGCGGCGTCGGTCACCAACATCGTCAGCGGCTTCATGATCACGGACCGCATGCTGCGGATGTTCCGCGAGAAGGGTCCGCGCGCATGACGCTCACGGATCTCGTCCAGGCCGCGTATCTCGCGGCCGGCGCGCTCTTCATCCTGTCGCTCATGTGGATGAGCGACCCGAAGACCGCCCGGCGCGGCGTCGCGGCCGGCGTCGCGGGCATGCTCGCCGCCATCGCGGGCACGCTCGCGCAGCCCGAAGTGCAGCACTACGAGTGGATCGCCGTGGCGGTGGTCGTCGGCACGGCGATCGGCGTGCCGCTGTCGCGCGTGGCGCTCACGGCGGTGCCCCAGCGAACCGCCCTCTCGCACGCCTTCGGGGGTCTCGCCGCGGGCCTCGTCGGCACGGCGAAGTACATGCTGTGGCTGCACGAGGGTGTGCTTACGTCGTTCCGCACCGGCGCGATCGTGATCGAAGTGCTGCTCGGCTTCCTGACCTTCACGGGCAGCCTCATGGCGGCCGGCAAGCTCCAGGAGATCCTCCCGACGCGGCCCATCACCTACAAGGGGCAGAACCTCGTCAATCTGGTCCTCTTCGGAATCGCCATCGCCGCCGGCGCGTGGCTCATCGTCGATCCCACGCAGTGGTTCCTCTTCCCGCTGATGGTCGTGCTCTCGCTGCTGTTCGGCGTGCTGCTCATCATTCCGATCGGCGGCGCGGACATGCCGACCGTGATTTCGCTGCTGAACGCCTATGCGGGACTCTCGGCCGTCGCGATGGGCTTCGTGCTCGAGAACAACGTGCTGATTGTCGCGGGTGCGCTGGACGGTTCGTCCGGCCTGATTCTCTCGATCATCATGTGCAAGGCGATGAACCGCTCGTTCACGAACGTGCTCTTCGGGGCGTTCGGCCAGGTGCAGGAAGGCGGCGCGGCCGCCGAGACCCGCACGGTCAAGAGCGGTGCCGCGCGTGACGCGGCCGACCTGCTCGCCAACGCCTCGAAGGTGGTGATCGTGCCCGGCTACGGCATGGCCGTCGCCCAGGCGCAGCACCGCGTACGGGAGATCTACGACGCACTGACGAAGAAGGGCGTCGACGTGAAGTTCGCGATCCATCCGGTGGCGGGCCGCATGCCCGGCCACATGAACGTGCTGCTCGCCGAGGCGGAAGTGCCCTACGAAGCGCTCATCGAGATGGACGACATCAACCAGGACATGCCGCAGACCGACGTGGTGCTGGTGGTGGGCGCGAACGACGTCGTGAACCCGGCCGCGCGGCACGACACGAAGAGCCCGATCTACGGCATGCCGATCATCGACGCCGACAAGGCGCGGTTCGTCATCGCGAACAAGCGCAGCATGAAGCCGGGCTTCGCGGGCGTCGACAACGAGCTCTACTACAACGACAACACGCTGATGGTGTTCGGCGACGCCAAGGCCGTGCTGGGCGACATCGCGAAGGAACTCTCAGGGGGCAGCGGGCTGCACTGAGCCAGTGCGGCCCGCCCACCTGGCGGGTCGTGGCGGCCGTCTCAGGGCGCCGCGTCGAACACCGCGTTCACGCCGATCCCGCTGACGCTCCAGCTCGTGGCTTTGACCGGGACCGGAACTGGCTGTCCCGGCGGCGGCACGGGGCCGGGCGCACTGCAGTTCAGCGAGACGTCGACGGTCTCGCTCGGCGTCAGAGGCGGCGTCAGGCCCTGGCCCACCAGGCCGGTCAGGCCGATCGTCAACTGGACCACGCGGTCGTTCTGGCCGAACGCGAACACCGGAAATACCACGCTGCGCCCATCAACGAAGAACGTCTCACCCGGCCGATCATCGACGGTGTAGACAATCGAGCAGCCGGCTCCGGAAGGACTCGGGCCTGTGCCCATCGCGGGATTGCCGGAGTTGAACTGCAGCGCGGCGTTGGCCCACACCATGTATCCCGGGAAGCCGGTGGCG